>NZ_JBIAIQ010000002.1:479011-588135 GCF_042871525.1 Streptomyces sp. NPDC005784 | reverse complement strand
GGGGGGGGGGGGGGGGGGGGGGGGGGGGGGGGGGGGGGGGGGGGGGGGGGGCCCCCCCCCCCCCCCCGCGGGGGGGGGGGGGGGTTGTTGGGGGGGGGGGGGGGGGGGGGGGGGGGGGGGCCGGCGCCCCCCCCCCCCCCACTCCTCGCACCGCGCGCCGGTGCCGCGCGGCGACACGACGGCCCGCACGGGACACGCGTTCCCCCGCGCCCCGACGCATGTCCGCGCACCCCCGTCCACCACGCCGAACGCGACCCGCCGCCCCGGAGCCAGCGGGCTCCCCCGCCCCCCGCCCCACTCCAGCACGGGCCCGTCCCCCGACCACCGCAACCCCGAACACGCCCACACCCGCCGCACCCTCACAACAGTAGAGCCCGCCACTGACAAGCGCCCTGACCAGCCGGAACGCCTGGAGGGCCACCGGCGAACCAGCCGCACAGCACCTGCGGTCCCAACCACTGCCGTCCAGGCAAAAGCCGGAGGCCCCGTGGATTCCTCCACGGGGCCTCCGGTGCGCTGGGCACCCAGCAGGTCCTACGGCGTTCAGCCGACGGCGTACGCGTTGTACACCGTGGTCGTCGAGCTGTCGCCATGGGTGTCGGTGACCGTCGAGCGCAGGCCCACGCGGCCGGAGGCCGGGTTGTGGACGGCCATGGTCCACTTTCCGCCGGACAGCTTCGCGGTGGCGGCGTGCCAGGTGGCGCCGTTGTCGGTGGTGTACCAGGCACGCACGGACTTCACGCTGTCCGACAACTGCCGCACCGTGCCGTCACCCGTGCCGCTGCGCTGCATACCCAGGACGACGGTCGTCGTCGACCCGGGAGCCGCCTGGTTCCTGGTGTTCAGCGCCTCGGGCCAGAACCGGGTGATGTAGTCCCGGATCTGCTGGTTCTTGTTCGGGTCCGCGTAGAAGCGCAGGGTGAGGCTGGAGCTGGTCGACAGTGAACCGGACGGCAGGCTGCGACGGCCGGTCTGGCTGAGCGTGTACCAGCCCGCATCGGGGATCCGCGGCTGCCCGCCGGGGACCCCGCCCCGTGTGTAGCTGTGCGAGTAGAGCGTCTTGCCCGCGTGGGTCAGCTTCAGGGTGCCGCCGGCCAGAATCCCGCCGGCAGGAAGGGTCGGGTCGGCGAACGGGTTGACGTCCCCGAAGTACAGCTGGTGGTACCAGGTGTTGGGCAGCCGCCCGCTGGGCCCCCAGACCGCGTGGCCGAGGGTCAGCGAGGTCGTCCTGCCGGCCGCGTACTTGCGGAACCCGCCGTAGACGAAGTCACGGCTCTCCTGGCCCACGCTCCACTGTCCGGCCGGCACGTGGACACTGAAGAAGTTGGGCAGGTCACGTTCGAACTGGAGCGAGTTCGGGTACATCGAGCAACTGTCGCCGTCCGCCGAGTTGTCGAACGAGAACCGCGCCTGTCCGCTGTCGGGGCCGGAACGCGCCGACACCTTGAGGGTGGTGAGCCCGGACTCCTTGAGTGTCGCGGACACCCCGGACGGCACGCCGCCCCTGTGCGTGGCGGAGGCCAGCCAGAAGTCCCCACCGGTGGCCGACTGCGGCTCGTACGTGGCGCCGTAGGACACCTCGTACGCCTTGCTGCTCGTCGGAATGACGTACAGGTCGCCCGCTTCCGCCGAAATACCCATGGTGGCAGGGCTGTTGTCGGAGGCGCAGACGTACGCGCTGACCCTGTGATCGTATCCGCTGCCCGGTTTCGGGCTGATGGAGACGTTGACCGGGCGGCCCTTTCGGGCGTCGAACGTGGTCGTCGTGGCCCCGGAGACCGTCACGCTGTGACCGCCCACAGCGGCGCCGACACCCTCGGCGCCGACGAAGGATGTGGCGAGTTCGTAGCTGCCGTTGGGCAGCGACGTCGCCTTGTTGCCTTCGATGTAGCGGAAGTCGTTCGTCTTCGTGTTGTAGACCGCCACTTGGGCGTAGGTCGGCTTGCCGCTCCGGTCCAACGTCCTGACGGTGAGCGACCCTTTGGCCGTGGCCGACGCCGTGGATGTCCCGGTCAGGAGCAGCGGCACGAGTACGGTGACGACACTCGCGGCTGCTGTGGTTCGCCGCATCAAACCCCCCAATAGGTGCGCGACAAAGGCGAGTTACCGTAGCGCACAGGTGATGCGCCACCATCACCGGCCCCTCGCCGCCATCACCGACCTCTCACCGGCGATCGCCGGGGCCGCTGCCCGGCTCGCACTCACGCACGCGGCACGATCGGTGGGACGACCCGCCGGGAACTGTCCCGGGCCGGATCCCGCGGAAGACGGATCCGCCGGCCGGATGGCACAGGCCCTCCGCCCCACGAAAGGGATGAGGGGCCTTCCGCATGCCGCGGTGGGCCGGAAAACGGGGCCCACCCGCAGCCGCCGGGCAGGATTCAAGATCTCCGACAACGGGATCGCCCTCGGGCCCGTTGCCATACACCAAGGAAAACGCAAGAGGCCCCGGATCTCTCCGGGGCCTCTTACCTGTGTGCACTCGGCAGGATTCGAACCTGCAACCTTCTGATCCGTAGTCAGATGCTCTATCCGTTAAGCTACGAGTGCTTGTTCTGTTGTGCTTCTGTCTTCGCTTCCCGGGCTTTTGCCCCGCTCGCGGCGACAGGAAGAACATTACATGACTGCCGCCGCCATGTGAAATCCGTTTGCCTCACCCCTTGTGAGCTGGGCAAACGCACTTCTGGGCCCTCACGAGCACCCTGGACGGCAGCGTGCTCCGCGGCCCTCACGGACACCCGGAACGCCGAAGCCCCGGTCCATTGGACCGGGGCTTCGGATCTTCGCGCGGAGGCGGAGGGATTTGAACCCTCGATGGGCTTGAAGGCCCAAACCGCATTAGCAGTGCGGCGCCATAGACCGGACTAGGCGACGCCTCCCGCACAACCACTCACGCGAGCGCAAGTGGTGCGTGCAGATGATGACACAGTCGAGCGCGGTGTCACCAATCGCCCCCCACGGTACTAGGCAGATACGCCGCACTGCAAAGCCCCCACCGGCACGCAACCGGGTGGGTCGCCCCGCGTTAGACAGGTCATGTTGCGCCGACTGCTCCTCACCACCGCCGTGTCCGCCACCGCCGCGCTCTCGACCGTGCCCAGCGCCACCGCCGGCACCCCTTCCGACGCCCCCGGGGTGTTCCCCGTACCCGTGGCGTCCCCTGCCGGACCCGCCCCGGCGCTCCCCGCCGGACCGTCGTCGTTGTTCCCCGCCGGAGCGTCGTCCCTGTCCGCCGCCGCGTACGGCGTCGCCCTGCCGGCCCTCATGCCCCCGCCGGCCCGCCCGGAGGACTCCGCGGACCGGCTGACGGTGACCGTCCACGACGTGGGCGGCGGTGCGGACGGGACGTTCGAGCTGGCGTGCCACCCCGCGGGCGGCAGCCATCCGCACGCGGCGGAGGCCTGCGACCGGCTGGACCGGATGACCACCTGGGGCAAGGACACCTTCGCCCCGGTGCCGCCGGACACCCTCTGCACCATGCAGTACGGGGGTCCGGCCACCGCGCATGTCACGGGAACCTGGGCGGGGCGTCCCGTCGACGCGCGCTACGACCGCTCGAACGGGTGCGAGATCTCGCGCTGGAACGCCCTGGAGCCGCTGCTGCCCGGCGCCCGCCCATAACTCGGACGGGGCTGAGGACGGGGCGAGGACACGGTGACGTCACGGTGATCTCACGGTGCTCTCACGGTTCCGCGGGGTGAAGTGCGTGGTCACAGGTTCTACGCCGGTTCTGCGTCTCATATGTGTGCGACCTCCCTCTCATCCGGCATCGCGAGCGCAACCACTGCCCGTAGACTCCCTCGCGTGACACGCCGCGGGCCGGTTGGCAAGATGGCATCCGCGGTCGGCAAGGTGCGGTAACAGGGAGGAAGCGTCTCGTGAGCAGCAGGCCATCCCGAGGCGCTGCTCGCCTCGCAGCCATACTGGACGCGCTGCCCGATGCGCTGGTCCTGGTCAACGCCAACGGGACCGTCGTCAACGCCAACAGCATCGCCCTGGAGGCCTTCGAGACCCCGGGCACGGCTCTGGTGGGCCGCGGGCTGCTCGATCTGCTGCCCGAGTTCGACTCCCGGCTGATCCCCGGATCCATGCGGCGCCCCGACACCACCGACGAGCGCGGGCGGACCAAGCCGACCCGGATGATCGCGCGGCGGACCGACGGCACGGAGTTCCCGGTCGAGGTCACCAGTGCGAATCTGGAGAGCGGCCAGCAGGCCTACGACAACTACGGCCCCACCCCCGACGAGCTGCTCATGCTCGTCGTACGCGACCTTTCGGGCACCGTCGACACCGAGGCCGAACTCGCGCGTTCGCAACGCCAGACCGAGATGATCCTGCGCGCGGCGGCGGAGGGTGTCGTCGGGACCGACACCGAGGGGCGGGTCGTTCTCGTCAATCCCGCCGCCGCCCAGATCCTCGGATACCGGGCCAGTGATCTCGGCGGCAAGGACCTGCACGCCCTGATCCTGCACTCGCGGGCGGACGGCGAGACCTTCCCCTATGAAGAGTCGCCGCTCGCCGACACCCTGCGCTCCGGGCGCAAGCACCGGGTGCGCGGACAGGTGCTGTGGTCGAAGTCCGGCGACCAGGTGCCGGTCGACCTGACGACCTCTCCGGTGCGGGACGGCGACCAGCTCGTCGGCGCCGTCATGACCTTCACCGACCGGCGGCCGTACGACACCCTGGTCGAGGAGAAGGACGCGGCCGCCACCCGGCACGCCGAGGAGCTGGAGCGGATCGGCGAGGAGCACTCCGCCGAGCTGGAGGAGCTGCGCGAGCGGCACACCGCCGAGCTCACCGAGCTGACCGAGGGGCACGAGGAGGAACTCGCCGCCGGCGACGAGCGGTACGCGGCACTCGGCGAGCGGGAGAAGGACCGCTACGAGGCGCTGACCGGCCGGCACGAGCAGCTGCTCGCCGTCCTCGGTCAGTCGCTGCGCGGGCCGCTCGACCAGCTGCGCGGCGAACTCGCCAAGCTCGCCGCCGACGACGCGGGGCAGCTGTGGCCGGAGGCCAACCAGGTGCTCCACCACCTCTCGGCCGGCTACTCGCGCATCACGACACTCGTCGACAACGTCCTCGGCTACCAGCGGCTGGACTCCGGCGTCGAGACGATATTCCGTACGAACGTGATGCTCGACGCCGTGGTCGCGGCCGGTGTCGACGGGGCCGTCGACCTGATCGGACCCGGACGCGTGCAGTTCGCCGTGCACGCACCGCCCATCGAGGCCGAGGTCGACCCGCAGCGTCTCGCGGGCGCCCTCGCCCACCTCATCGCGGACGTCGCCGGAGTCGACGCGACCGGCAATGCGCCGGTGTCGGCGGGCGGTTACATGGACAACACGGTCGTCGTGGCGGCGGCGCAGCGCGGCGAGGTCGTACGGATCGAGGTGCGCGGGCCGTACGCCGGGGGAGACCCGGTGCACGAGCCGATCGTGCGCGGGATCGTGCGCGCGCACGGCGGTGTGCTCCAGACGCACGAGGTGCCGGGGATGAGCGGCAGCGCGTACGTCCTCGAGGTGCCCATCGGGGGCGGAGCGGGCGCGGTTCCGCTCGCCACCGGACCCGCGGTCTCCACCGAGGTCGCCCTTCCCGAGCCGACCCCGCAGCAGAGCGGTGGCAGGCGGCGGGCCCGGCGGTCCTCCGTGGACGCCTTCCTGGAGAGCGAGGAGACGGGGGAGTCCGGGCCGAAGGCCGTCGAGGCGGCCGGAGCCGGTACGACCGCTCCCACCGGGCGCCGTCGCCGGCGTGCCGCCGAGGAGCAGGCGGCCGGCGAGCTCCCGGTTCCCGCGCAGGAGCAGACGGCCGAGGGAACCGACGGCGGTACCGGGCGACGCCGTGGCCGGCCCAGCCCCGCCGAGGGCACGGGCGACGCCGCGGCGCAGGGCACGCCTGACGGGGTTTCCGAGGGCGCGGTCGTGATGGCGGGCGAGCACGGGGCGGGAACCGCGGCCGTGGGATCCGGGCTGGGCGGGACGGTGCCTCCGCAGGGGGTGCCGGTGCCCTCCGGACGACGCGCGCGCCGGGACGGCGAACAGAACGCACTGCCCGCCGCGTCGCCGGCGGCGCAGGCCGCTCCGGCGGCGACGGCGCCGGGCGACGGTCCCGACGAGGACGACGGTGCCACCGACGACGCGGGCCGGCCGAGCGGGCGGCGCCGCCGTGCGCTGGCCGCGGCGGCCGAGCGTGCCGCCGCGCAGGAGACGGGCGCCCGTGCGGTGTTCGCGCTGCCGCCGGCGGAGGCGGACCGCTCGCCGGAGTACGTCCAGGCCGAGGCCCAGGCGCAGGCCGCCCAGGCGCAGGCCGCTCAAGCCCAGGCCGCCCAGGTCCAGGCCGCTCAGGCGCAGGCCGCCCAGGCGGCACAGGTTCAGGTCGCGCTGGCCCAGCAGTCCGACGGCCGCCATGACGCGGTGCCGCACGGCCCCGACGACGATCACACCCCGCCGCAGCCGCACCCCGCCTCCGCCCCGACGGGCCGCCGACGCGCCCGTCAGGTCGCTGCCCCGGGCCGGCCCGTGGCGGCGCCCGGACAAGCGCTCCCGGCACAGGGCGTTCCCGGACAGCCGGTCCCCGCCCTCGGCCAGACGGTTCCGGCGCAGGGGCTTCCCGCGCAGAACGTCCCGGGCGCGACCGGCGCCGGTCAGCCGGTTCCCGCCGGGCTGCCCGCCGTCGCCGCACAGGCCGCCCCGGCCGGTGCCGCGCCCGCTCCGGCGCCCCAGTCCTGGCCCGACGCGAACACCACCACCGGCGTCGGCATCCCCGCCGCCGGCGCCGGTGCGCAGTCCGCGCTCCCGGCGGCGAACGCGCCGACTCCGGCCCGGCCGGTCCCCGCCCCGCTCCCCGCGGAGCGCCCGGGCCCGCGGGTCGCCCAGCCGCTGCCGGCCGAGGCGACGCCCGCGGCCGCCCCGGCCGACCCCAACTCGACGCAGGGCCGTGCCATAAGCGTGCGCACGCTCGGCCAGGGCGTTCCGTTCGCCCGCCAGGTCGCGGCGGCCCAGCCGGGCGGCGGCGTCCAGGCCTCGACGCCTCCCCCGCACGGGACGAACGGCGGGGGCCGCCGCCGCAAGCTCGGCACTCCGCCCGAGCCCGTCGTCGAACGCGCGGAGACGGCGGCGCGCTCGCTTCCGCAGGGCGGCCAGCCGGGTGCCGGACCCCGGCGGCCCGGCACCACCGAGGGCGCCGGACGGTCGTACGCCATAGGAGCACCGGACGAGAACGCCGCCGAGGGCCCCGAGCCGCTCGACGGTCCCGGCGGTGCCGTAGAGGTCGCCGACCAGCCGCAGCCGCGGCCCGTGGACGACGAACTGCCCCCGGAGCCACTGGACAACCCGCGGCGGCTGCTCGTGTGGCCGGCGCCCGACGCCACCACCCAGCAGGCACTGAGCGACCGCGGCTACCGGCCCGTCATCGTGAACTCGCGCGAGGAGGTCGACGCGCAGATCGCCGCGTTCCCGGCCGCGCTGTTCGTCGACCCGCTGACCGGCCCGATCACCCGCACGGCGCTGCAGTCGCTGCGGCAGGCCGCCGTCGCCGCCGAGGTCCCCGTCCTGGTGACGGCCGGACTCGGACAGGCGACGCGCGAGGCGGCGTACGGCGCCGACCCCGCCGTACTCCTGAAGGCGCTCGCGCCCCGCGACTCCGAGCAGCACCCGCCGCGCGTACTGCTCATCGAGGAGCACGCGGAGATCGCGCTCGCGCTGACGGCGACGCTGGAGCGGCGCGGGATGCAGGTCGCGCGCGCCTCGACGGACGAGGACGCCGTGACCCTCGCCTCCCAGATGAGGCCGAACCTCGTGGTGATGGACCTGATGCAGGTACGGCGCCGACGGGCCGGAATCGTCGACTGGCTGCGGGCGAACGGGCAGTTGAACCGCACACCGCTCGTCGTCTACACCGCCGCCGTCGACCCGGCCGAACTGCCGCGGCTGGCCGCGGGGGAGTCGGTGCTGTTCCTCGCCGAGCGTTCCACGAGCGCCGAGGTCCAGGACCGGATCGTCGACCTCCTGGCCCGCATCGGCACCAACTAGCCGTACGCCAAACCAGTCGTACTCGACCGGCCGGTCGCGCGTGGGTCCCCCGCGACCGCCCGGCCGTACGTACCGTCCATGCGTCTGTACGTCCGTGAACCGCGCATGCGCCGGGCGGGGAACCCTGGGGCTCCCCGCACGGCGCACGTGTGATGGTCTCCGGGACGGGCCCTGGCCGCCCGGTGGCGCGTCAGAGCTTGGTCACGTCCAGGCTGCCCTCCGCGTACTTCTTGCGGATCACCTTCTTGTCGAACTTGCCGACGCTCGTCTTCGGAACCGCCTCGACGATCGACCAGCGCTCGGGGAGCTGCCACTTGGCGATCCTGCCCTCGTCGGCGAGGAAGGCACGCAGCGTCTCGAAGTCCGCGGTGGAACCTTCCTTCAGGACCACGGTGGCCAGCGGCCGCTCGCCCCACTTCTCGTCGGGGACTGCCACGACCGCGGCCTCGGTCACGTCCGGGTGGGACATGAGGGCGTTCTCCAGGTCGACCGAGGAGATCCACTCGCCGCCCGACTTGATGACGTCCTTGGCGCGGTCGGTGAGGGTCAGGAAGCCGTCGGGGCTGATCGTGCCGACGTCACCGGTCTTGAGCCAGCCGTCCTCGCTGAACTTGTCGGCGGGGCGCAGCGGTTCCGCGCCGTCGCCGCCGTAGTAGGCACCGGCGATCCACGGGCCGCGGACCTCCAGTTCGCCGGCCGACTCGCCGTCCCACGGGAGCCGTTCGCCGCCGGGGCCGCTGAGGCGGGCCTCGACGCCCGCCGGGAAACGGCCCTGGGTGAGGCGGTAGGCGAACTCCTCTTCCGTGCCCACGGCGTGGGCCGGCGGGCGGGCGATGGTGCCGAGCGGGGAGGTCTCGGTCATGCCCCAGGCGTGGCAGACGCGCATGCCCAGCTCGTCGAAGGCGGCCATCAGCGAGGGCGGGCAGGCGGAGCCGCCGATCGTCACCTGGGTGAGGGAGGAGACGTCCCGGGGCTTGGCGGTCAGCTCGGCGAGCAGGCCCTGCCAGATGGTCGGCACGGCGGCGGCGTGCGTCGGCCGCTCGCTCTCGATCATCTCGGCGAGGGGCGCGGGCTGGAGGAAGCGGTCCGGCATCAGCATGTTGATGCCGGACATGAAGGTGGCGTGCGGCAGACCCCAGGCGTTGACGTGGAACTGCGGGACCACGACGAGGGTCGTGTCGTAGTCGGTGAGCCCCATCGACTGGGCCATGTTCACCTGCATGGAGTGCAGGTAGATCGAACGGTGGGAGTAGACGACACCCTTGGGGTCTCCGGTGGTCCCGGAGGTGTAGCACATGGCCGCGGCCTGCCGTTCGTCGATCTCCGGCCAGTCGTAGACCGTCGGCTTCCCGGCGATCAGCTCCTCGTACTCGTGCACCCGCACGCTCGTCCCGTCGAGCAGCGAACGGTCACCGGGACCCGAGACCACCACGTGTTCCACCGTCGGCAGGTGGGGGAGGAGCGGCGCGAGCAGCGGCAGCAGCGAACCGTTGGCGATGACCACGCGGTCGGCCGCGTGGTTGACGATGAAGACGAGCTGCTCGGCCGGGAGGCGGAGGTTCAGGGTGTGCAGCACCGCGCCCATGGAGGGGATCGCGTAGTACGCCTCGACGTGCTCGGCGTTGTTCCACATCAGGGTCGCGACCCGCTCGTCGCCCGTCACACCGAGGTCGTCGCGCAGGGCGTGGGCGAGCTGGTTCGCGCGCTCCCCGGCCTCACGGAAGCTGCGGCGGCGCGGCTCGCCCTCGCCCGTCCAGGTCGTGATCTGGGACTCTCCGTGCACCAGCGCCCCGTGCACCAGAATGCGGGTCACAGTCAGCGGTACGTCCTGCATCGTGCTCAGCACGGCGTCCTCCCGGGGGCGACATTGCCTACGCGGTAGTTATGGGTGCGCTGATTCTGCGCACATACCGCGCGGTATGTCACTAGCCGCAGGAATGATCGATCAGCTAACGGCCTGCTCGGCGGGCTGTCGGGGCGCTTCCTGGCGGACGGGGATCAGCTCGGGGTCCTCGCGCAGTTTGCCCAGCGCACGGGAGACCGCCGACTTGACCGTGCCGACGGAGACCCCGAGGACCTCCGCCGTCTGGGCCTCGCTCAGATCCTCGTAGTAGCGCAGCACCACCATCGCCCGCTGCCGCGCCGGCAGTTTCGTGATCGCCCGCCACATCGCGTCGTGCAGTGCCTGCTGCTCGGCGGGGTCGGCGGCGGGCAGCCCCTCGGGCTCCGGCAGCTCCTCGCAGGCGAACTCGTCGACCTTGCGCTTGCGCCACTGCGACGTCCGCGTGTTCAGCAGAGCGCGCCGAACATAGCCGTCCAGCGCCCGATGGTCCTCGATCCGGTCCCAGGCGACGTACGTCTTGGTCAGCGCCGTCTGCAACAGGTCCTCAGCGTCGCTCGAGTTCGCGGTGAGTGACCGGGCGGTGCGCAGCAGCACGGGCTGCCGCGCCTTCACGTACGACGAGAACGACGAGTACGAACGGGTCCGCGTCGCCCTTGTGGCGGCGTCCGAGGCGCTCGTGCAGACGAGTGTGGTCATGGCTCCACGCTAGGTTCGCCCCCTCCTCCGGCGGATCGGCCGCAGGTCCCGAAGCCATGTCCGCCTCAGGTTGTAGAACTGGGGTCGGCCTCACCTCCTGAAGGTGGACATGCGGGCCCGCCCTCTGAGGGTTCACCCCTGAGAGACGACCACCGGGGGAGTATTCGGGGGGGAAGCGGGAGCGGAACGCGAGGGAAGCACCTGGGCGCAGCACTCCCGGGAGCACGGGAGTCCCGTACGCCGGGAGAAGTCCGCCCGGGGCACACGGGTCCCGTACGCCCCGGGTGGCCCGCCCGAGGCACACGGAAGCAGCATCCTCGAGCAGCGGCACCGGCCCACGCCCGACGCAGACGGGCACCGGGACCGGGACGGCGGCGGGACGCGGGTCCGGGACCGCCGGGGAGACACGGGTCCAGGACGAACGCGGGACGCGGGGCCGGGACAGCCGCGGAGACACGGGTCCAGGACAAAGGCGGGACGCGGGGCCGGGACAGCGGGGGGACGCGGGTCTCAGCCGTCGGCTCCGAGGATCAGGCCCGACGTGGGAACCCCGGTTCCCGCGGTCACCAGGACGCGCCCGGCGCCCGGTATCTGGTTCACGGACGTGCCCCGCAGCTGCCGTACGCCCTCCGCTATTCCGTTCATCCCGTGCAGATACGCCTCCCCGAGCTGCCCCCCGTGCGTGTTCAGCGGAAGCCGCTCCTCGGCGACGAAGTCCGCGGCCTCCCCCGGCTTGCAGAAGCCGAACTCCTCCAGCTGCATCAGCACGAACGGCGTGAAGTGGTCGTACAGAATCCCCACGTCGATCTCCGCCGGGCTCATCCCCGCCGTCCGCCACAACTGCCGGGCCACCACGCCCATCTCCGGAAGCCCCGTCAGCTCGTCCCGGTAGAAGCTGGTCATCTGCTCCTGCGCCCGGCCCGCGCCCTGGGCGGCGGCCGTGATCACCGCCGGGGGATGCGGCAGATCACGGGCACGCTCCACGGAGGTGACCACCAGCGCCTGGCCGCCGTCGGTCTCCTGGCAGCAGTCCAGCAGCCGCAGCGGCTCCACGATCCAACGCGAGGCCGCGTGCTCGGCGAGCGTGATCGGTCTGCCGTGGAAGTACGCCGCGGGGTTGGTCGCCGCGTACTTCCGGTCGACCACCGCGACCTGCCCGAACGCCTCGGGTGTCAGGCCGTAGGTGTGCAGATACCGCTGGGCCGCCATCGCCACCCAGGAGGCCGGGGTGAGCAGCCCGAACGGCAGGGCCCAGCCGAGCGCCGCGCCCTCCGCCGACGGCTCCCGCCGCTGCACGCCCGAGCCGAATCTGCGGCCCGACCTCTCGTTGAACGCCCGGTAGCAGACCACGACTTCGGCCACTCCGGTCGCCACCGCGAGCGCCGCCTGCTGGACGGTCGCGCAGGCCGCTCCACCGCCGTAGTGGATGCGCGAGAAGAACGACAGCTCCCCCATCCCGGCCGCCTGCGCGACGGTGATCTCCGGGCTGGTGTCCATCGTGAACGTCACCATCCCGTCCACGTCCGCCGGCGTCAGGCTCGCGTCGTCGAGCGCGGAGCGCACGGCCTCCACCGCCAGCCGCAGTTCACTGCGCCCCGAGTCCTTGGAGAACTCGGTGGCCCCGATACCGACGATCGACGCCCGCCCGCCCAGGCCGTCCCGCTTGCGCACGCTCATGCGGCACCGCCGTCGGACGGCGCGTCGACGGGGGCGAAGGCGGAGGAGGGGCCGGGCGACGCTTCCGGAGTCGGGACCGTCACCGTCACCGTGCCCATGACGTGCCGGCCGATGCCGTTGGCGCCGAGGATTCTCACCGTGGCCGTGTCGCCGTCGACCTCCTCGATCGAGCCGGTCAACACCATGGTGTCTCCCGGGTGGTTGGGAGCGCCCAGCCGTATCGCCACCTTGCGCAGCACGGCGGCCGGGCCGAAGTGGTCGGTCACATACCTTCCGACCAGGCCGTTGGTCGTCAGGATGTTCATGAAGATGTCCGGCGAGCCCTTCGCCCTCGCCAGATCCGCGTCGTGATGCACGTCCTGGTAGTCCCGTGAGGCGATCGCTCCGGCCACGATCAGCGTGCGGGTGATCTCGATCTCCAGCGGCGCCAGTACGTCGCCCACCCTCATGTCCCCACCTCCCCGTTCGCGATCAACTCCCCCAACTCCTGCAGCATTTCGCCCCCGCACCCCAGATACGCGTCCAGCTGTCGGCCCCACAGAAAGTGCCGGTGCACGGGGTGTTCGAGGTCGGCGCCCGCCCCGCCGTGCAGATGCTGGCCCGTGTGCACGACCCGCTGTCCGGCCTCGGACGCCCACCAGGCGGCTGTCAGGGCGTGCGACGTGCACGGCAGCCCCTCGTCGCGCCGCCATGCCGCCTCGTACGCCGTCACCCGTATCGCCTCGGTGTCCATGTACGCGTCGGCGGCGCGCAGTTGGACGCCCTGCTTGGCGGCGAGCGGTCGCCCGAACTGCTCGCGCGCGTTCGTGTGCTCCACCGCCCGCGCAAGCGACCCGGCACACACCCCGGCCTGCAGTCCGGCGAAGGCGGTTCGGGCCGTGGCCAGCAGATCGTCGTGCGCCCCCTCGGCGCCCAGTGCCTCACCCGGCGTCCCGTCCAGCGTCAGGCGCCCCGCCGACCAGGGCGCCGTCAGCTCGACAGGCTCGCTCGCCGCCGCCTCCGCGACGCGGACCAGCCAGAGCCCGCGCCGGTCGTCGGCGACGAGCACATGCGTGGCGTCGCGCAGCCACGGCACGACGGGCACGACCCCGGTCAGCTTCCCCGGCCCCGGCTCACGCCTCCCCGGTACCGAATCCCGCGTCTCAGACACCTGCTCACGCCTTCCCGGTACCGGCTCCCGCGCCTCCGGCTCAGGCATCCCCGGCCCCGATCCGGATATCGCGCCGGCCACCACCACCGTCCCGTCGGCGATCCCCGGCAGCAGCCGCTCGCGCTGCTCGGGCGAACCGTGTGCCGCCACCGCGAGCAGTCCGTACACACAGCTCGCCGCGAACGGCACCTGCGCCGTGGTGCGCCCCTGCTCCTCGAGCAGCAGGACGAGACCGAGGAGCCCTATGTCCGCGACCGCCCCCACCAGCCCGGCGGCGCACAGCTCCTTCCACAGTCCGGCGTCACTGCCCGTCCCGGCCGCGGTGAGCCGCTCGTGGGTGGAGAGGTCGCCGAAGATCCGAGCGGCCAGGTCCCGGGCGGCCGCCTGTTCCTCGGTGGGCGTGAAATCCATGTCAGCTCCCCCCGCCCGGGCGGACGGCGAAACAGGCGGGCGAGCGGGCGGAACCGCCGGGCGGGCGCGCGGCCGAGTCGCCGGGAACGCCGTCGCCGCCGGACCCCTCCCCGGCCCGGAAGGCCGGCAGTTCCAACTCATCGTCGTACCGCTGGAATTCGAGCCGCACGGGCATCCCGATCCGCACCTTGTCGTGCGGTACGCCCACCACGTTGCTCACGATCCGCACGCCCTCGGCGAGCTCGATCAGTGCGACGGCATAGGGAGGGTCGAAGGCCGGGAACGGCGGGTGGTGCATGACGACGTACGAGTAGACGGTCCCCTCGCCGCCCGACTCGACGGTGTCCCAGTCCGGGCAGCCGCACGCGCCGCACCCCGGCAGCCACGGGAATCTCAGCGCCCCGCACGCCGTGCAACGCTGGATCAGCAGCCGGTGCCGCCCGACACCCTCCCAGAAACCGGCGTTGTCCCGGTTGATCACCGGGCGCGGGCGCAAGGGCCTGCCCCTCGCCTCCGCGCTGCGCCTCTCCGCCGTATGCCTCTCCGCGGCATTCGCCTCCGCGGTGCCCGACGCGTCCCCCGCCCCCGCCGGGCCCTTCGGATTCGGGTGCGCCGGAACGTACTTGAGAATGCGGAACCTGTGCGTCCCGGCGAGTTCGCCTCCCGCTCTGACATCCATCCGCGTGGTGAGGAAGTACCCCGTGCCCAGCTTGGTCGTCTTGCGGTCCGAGACGGACTCGATCACCGCGTCGAAGGTGATCTCGTCCCCGGGGCGCAGCGGGCGCAGATACTCCTGCTCGCTGTCGGTGGCGACCACCGAGGTGTACCCCGCGCCGTCGAGCAGCCGGAGCAGCTCGTCGTACGCCCCGGAGCGGCCGGGGTGCCCGCCGAGGCCGCCCATCGTCCACGCCTGGAGCATGGTGGGCGGGGCCACGGCCTCCGGTCCGTCGTACGCCGGATTGGTGTCTCCCATCGCCTCGCACCAGTGCCGGATCATCGGCGCGTTGACCGGGTCCTTGCCGACGCCCCGGACGGTGGCCGCGCGTCCCTCGTACGCCTTCAGACGCACCGCCAGGTCGCCCCCGTCGCTGTCGGGCACGACATCGGGCACGGCGCCATCACCCGCTGGGGTGCCCCCGCCGCCCGCTCCCCGGCCGCTCACCGCCGCCCCCTCCTCATGCCGAGCCGCATCGTCGCGACGATCTCCCGCTGCACCTCGCTCACCCCGCCCCCGAACGTGTTGATCTGTGCCGCCCTGTTCATCCGCTCCAGCCCGCCGGCCCCGAACGCCCCCGGTGAACCGGAGCGGACCAGTGCGTCCGCTCCCACGATGTGCTGACATATTCGGAACACCGCGACCGCGGATTCGGTTCCCATGACCTTCACGCCGCTAGCGTCTCCGGGCGCCGGCCCACCGGCTCCCAGATCCCCCACCAAACGCCAGTTGAGCAGGCGTGATGCCGCCAGTCGGGCATGCACTTCGGCGAGCTGGAAACGCACCCACGGCTCGTCAACCCTGCGCCGCCCGGTCACCGGATCAGGGGTACGGGCCGCCTCCAGCGCGGCCGCGTAGAAGTCCTCGGCCTGCATGCCGATCGCGGCGAGCGCCACCCGCTCGTGGTTGAGCTGGCTGGTGATGAGCCCCCAGCCGCCGTTCTCCTCGCCGACCAGGTTCCCGGCCGGGACACGGATCCCGTCGTAGTAGGTCGCCGTGGTGGTCTGGCCGCCAACCGTCTCGATCGGTGTCCACGAGAAGCCGGGAGTGTCGGTGGGGACGAGCAGGATCGAGATGCCCCGATGTTTCGGCGCGTCCGGGTCGGTACGGCACGCGAGCCAGATCCAGTCGGCGTTCTGGGCGTTCGACGTGAAGATCTTCTGTCCGTCGATCCGCCAGTACCCGCCCTCGGCGCCGGATGGTCCCGCGCTCCTCCCGGCCTCGTCCTCCCGTACGGCGCGCGTCCGCAGCGAGGCGAGGTCCGTGCCGGCCGAGGGCTCCGAGTACCCGATGGCGAAGACGAGGTCCCCGCTCAGGATGCGCGGCAGGAAGAAGTCCTTCTGCTCATCGCTGCCGTATTTCATGAGCGTCGGTCCGACGGTGTTCAGCGTGACCATGGAAACGGGCGCACCGGCCCGGTAGGCCTCGTCGAAGAAGACGAACTGCTCGTCCGCGCCGCGCCCCTGCCCCCCGTACGCGACCGGCCAGCCGAGCCCGAGCAGACCGTCGGCGCCGATGCGGCGCAGCAGCGCCCGCTGTCGTGCGGGGTCGTCGGCGGGTGGTGGCCCGTCCGGCATCAGTTCCCTGAAGTACGTGCGGAGTTCGGCGCGCAGCCGCTGCTGGCGCTCGGTGGGGGCGAGGTGCACGACGGCGGCCCTCCCGGACCTCGTACGAACAAGGTTTTCTGACTGTCCGTCAGATACCATTGCCTGTCAAGGTCACGGACACCACCCCGAACCATCCGCGGGCCACCGGCGCGAGCCCCCTCCCACGCCCCGTACACGTCTGCGCGACGGCGCCGCAGCACCGTCGCACAGGCGTTGTGAGACCTCCACAGAGCACTACCCCACGCAGTAGCCGCCGGGCCGATGGGAGCGCATCGGCCCCTGGCTCACCAGAGCTTGACGAAGTTGACGATGACGTTCTCGTTTCCTTGGTTGAGGGCCGTGAAGGCGGAACCCGTCACCTGAGCGGTATTGCTCTGATTCCTGGCCCCCGAGCCGACCGCCTGCTGTTGAGAGGTGGAGGAGTTGCCGCTGTTGTTGCGTCCGACCCCGCTGCCACTGGAGGTCGCCACTCCCGCGTTCGACCCGGTGTCCGCGAAGGAGCCGTTGTCGGCCGACGCGACTCCGGAGAAGAGGACGGCGGTCAGGGGCAGGGCCGCGACGGCGGCGAGGATGCGAGCGGTACGGATGCTTGCCATGTGAATTCCTCCAGAACCGGTTGTACGCACCGGCGGTGAGCCGGGATGTACGGGAAATACGGCTTGTTCCGAGGCGGTTGGCCTGCCGCCTCGGCGTTGTCCACGACGTCGCGAGTCCAGAGTTGCCCACCACATCCCCGACGAACCACCCCGGAAGCCGCGATTCCCCCTCAAGCGTGAGGACATGTCGATAAACCACCTTCACGCCGACAAAGCCCCTGCTCAGCCCCCCGCCGACCGCTCAACCCCAAGCGCCGCAACAGGCGAAGCGTTCCGGCAGCTTTTCGGCCGATCTCGTCCACCGGCCACCTCGCGCCCTCGCGCGCCGGGGATGGCCCTTCCCTTTTTCGAACACCCGTACGAGCATGGAGGCATGGCCACCATCGACCGGCGGGCCACCACTCTGGCCCTGGCCCACGCCCTGTCCGCAGCCGAGCGCGGACTGGCGGTGATCCCGCTGTCCCGTACGAAGCTCCCGGCCCTGCGCTCCCCCCACCGCGACGACCCCGATCCCCTCCCCTGCCACGGCGAATGCGGCCGCTTCGGGCACGGCGTGTACGACGCCTCGACCGAGCCCCGGCGCATCCGCGAACTGTTCGCCGCCGCCCCCTGGGCCACCGGCTACGGCATCGCCTGCGGGCTGCATCCGCACCACCTCATCGGCGTCGACCTCGACACCAAATCCGATACGGACTCCTCGACGGCCCTGCGCGAACTGGCGCTGCGCCATCTCTTCACGATCCCGGACACGGTCGTCGTCCTGACCCCCAGCGGCGGCCGCCACCTCTGGCTGAGCGGACCGCCGGACGTGGTCGTCCCCAATTCGGCGAGCCGCCTTGCCCCCGGCATCGACATCCGCGGCGCCGGCGGCTACCTCGTCGGCCCCGGCTCACGCACCGAACACGGCGTGTACGAGACGGCCCCCGGCACCGCCCGGCTCGCGCCCGCGCCCTGCCCGCCCGAACTCCTGCAGCTGCTCCTGCCGCCGCCCGCGCGCCACGGACACCGCCCCACGCCCTCCGCGTCAGACCGGCAGGGCCAGGGGCTGGTCCAGTTCGTCCTCGCTGCGCACGAGGGCCAGCGCAACACCCGCCTCTTCTGGGCCGCGTGCCGTGCCTACGAGAACGGCCTCGGCCCCCAACTGATCACCCCGCTCGTCGAGGCCGCCGTCCGCACGGGCCTCACCGAACGAGAAGCCCGTTCGACGATCGCCTCCGCGGCACGGATGACGGCTCCTTCGTCCCGACAGCACTGAGGCGACACCCTCGCCGGGGCGTCGATGCGGTCGACGGCCGCGTCACCCCGGCGGCCGGGACCGGACGGGGAGCAGCGGTTTCCCGGCCGATCGGCTCCCGACGTGACGGGCCGGGCGGCCGGCCCCGGCAGGGTGGCCCTCGGTCCGCACCCGGGAGACGGCTCCGGCGGCTGTGCGCTCGGACGTCGTGCGGCGCAGGGCGGGGAGACCGGCGGGTCGGGCGAGCCGCGGTCACACCGAAGGAAGGTCATGCGGAAGGGGTGCCCCTCCGGAGAGGGGCACCCCTTCTGACCTGCAACCTTCTGACTTACTACGCGGTGGGTGTGGGATTTGAACCCACGGTGACTCGCGCCACGACGGTTTTCAAGACCGTTCCCTTAGGCCGCTCGGGCAACCCACCCCGCTCCCGCCCGGCCGGGTGGAGCGGATACAGCGTACCCGGCTCCGAGCGTCTCGCGGAGGCGTGGTCCACACCGGGGCCACCAGCGCTGATCCGGCTCACCGAGGTCCTTGCTGTCATGCCTGCGGTGCCCAGCCGTCACCGCGCGGGAGTTGGTCGGCCCGGGTACGCAAAAAGCCGTTTTCGTGAAAACTTCCGGCGTCCTGCGCTCACTCGATTGCCACACATCTGAAAGAGGGGGAGCGGCGTTAGCGGAATATGGCGAAAGTAAGTTCTCTCGCTCCACCTGTCTCCGGACCGACGGCGGAGGGCCCGGCCGCGGCCCGTGCCGTGGCGGCCGGGCAATACACCTACACGCCTGCCGCCGCGTACACATCGCCTGACGCCTGCGGCACCTTGCACGGAGGCGGCACGCGCATCGAACTGTGGGGCACCGAGTCACTGCTCGGCGATTTCCTGACGGTGCTGGACGCGGTCCAAGAGGAAATCAACCAGCGGTGGAACGGCCAGGGACGCTCCGGCCGCCACAGCCCTCACGTGACTGGGACGAATTTCCGTGAATGACGACTACCCGAATCTCTCCTTCGCCCGGTACGGACAACATCCCGGATACCCCACCGGGGCGGAGACCGGTCAGTACGGCGATCCTGGGGACGCTCTGCACGAACAGGGCTGGGACCCGGTCGAGGAGCTCACCTATCTCCTGCAGGATGCCGCGGCGGCGGAGCAGGAGGTCCTCGTGCCTCCACCGCGCAGTGAGCCGACGTACACCGACGAATTCATCAGTGACCCGATGGACAACCTGGTTCAGCTCACTGCCGAGTTGCCGCCCATCCGGCGGTCCTCGACCGGACATCGGAAAGTACGGGTCCGCAATCCCCGCTTCAACTGGCTGCAGACCGTCAGCTTTGTGATCGCCGCACTCGCCGCTGCCACCGTGTCGATGGTGAGCGTCTTCAGCGGCATGGTGGCCTACACACCTCTGCAGCACATCGCGTCCAACGCGCAGAGCGGCACGGGACCTTGGTGGCCTCTTCTGGTCTACGGCCCCTGGATGGTGGCCTCGCTCTCCATCCTGAGAGCCGCCCTGCACCAGCGCCGGGCCGTGCACTCGTGGTACGTCGTTCTGCTGTTCTCCTCCGTCGCCATGATGTTCTGCGTGGCCGACGCCCACCAGACCATCACCGGGGTGGCCACGGCCGTCGTACCGGCCCTCGCTTCCTTAACCTGTTTCCAGCAGCTGATCCGTCAGATCACGCTGACCCGCCCGCCGCGCCAGACCGTGTCCCGCCATCGGCAGCGCCCCTGCCCGGCGGCGCCTTCGGAGCGCCTCGAGAGCAAGAAGGGTTCGGCCTCCGCAAAGACGTCTCGCGCTTGATCCGTCCCGAGGGTCTTCCCAATCGAGATGGAACAGTCGGCACGCAGAAGGGGTGTCTCCCGCGGGAGACACCCCTTCTGAGCTGCACGTCCGCAAAAGGTCAGTTGTCGCCCTGTCGGGAGCCGAGGGTGAGGTCGACCGTGTGGGTCTTGCCGTCGCGCGTGTAGGTGAGCTTGACGGTGTCGCCGGGCTTGTGGGTCCAGATCGCGCCGATGAGGGTCGGTCCGCTGTCGACCACCATGTCGTCGACCTTGGTGATGACGTCGCCGGGCTTGAGGCCCGCCTTGGCGGCGGGGCCGCCGGACTCGACCGCCGACGAGCCGCTCGCACCCTGCTCGGTGATCTTCGCGCCGCCCGTGCCGTCCTCCAGGGAGACCGAGGCGCCGATCTTCGCGTAGACCGGCTTGCCGGTCTGGATCAGCTGCTGGGCGACGTACTTGGCCTGGTTGATCGGGATCGCGAAGCCCAGGCCGATGGAACCGGACTGGCCGGAGCCGCCGAGACCGCCGCTGGTCGACGACTGGATCGCCGAGTTGATGCCGATCACCGCGCCCGAGGCGTCGAGCAGGGGACCACCGGAGTTGCCCGGGTTGATCGAGGCGTCCGTCTGCAGGGCGCTCATGTACGAGGACTTGCTGCTGGCGCTGCCGTCGCTGGAGGCGACCGGCCGGTTCTTCGCGCTGATGATGCCGGTGGTGACCGTGTTGGAGAGACCGAAGGGCGCGCCGATCGCGATCGTGGGATCGCCGACGGCCACCTTGTCGGAGTCGCCGAGGACCAGCGGCTTCAGGTCCGAGGGCGCGTTCTTCAGCTTGATGACCGCGACGTCGTACCCCTGCGCGTGGCCGACCACCTCGGCGTCGTACTTCTTGCCGCTCGGGAAGGTCGCGGTGAGCTTGCCGCCGTCGACAGCATCCGCCACCACGTGGTTGTTGGTGAGGATGTGGCCCTGCTTGTCGAACACAAAGCCCGTGCCGGTGCCGCCCTCGCCGTTGGTGCTCTGGGCCTCGATGGTGACGGTGCTCGGCAGCGCGCCCGCGGCCACGTTCGCGACGGTGCCCGAGGCACGCCTGACCTCACCGCTGCTGCTCGGGGCGGAGACGGTCGTCGAGTCGGTGGAGTTGTCGTTGTTCTTGGCCAGCGAGTAGCCGATGCCGCCGCCCACGCCACCGGCGACCAGCGCGGCCACCAGGACCGCGGCGACCAGGCCGCCGCGCCCGTTCTTCGGCTTCGGCGCGGGCTGCTGGTAGGAGGAACCCCAGCCGCCGGTCCCCGAGCCGCCGCCGTCGGCGTACGAAGGGGTTGCGGGCGGCGGAGGCGGCCAGCCCGCCTCGGGGGCGGAGCCCTGGGTCGCGGCCTGTCCGTAGGGGTCGGCCCCCTGTCCGGCTCCGGCCGACGCGTACGCCGGCATGCCGGCGGGCGCCGACGCGTGCTCCGGTGCGCCGGGCGTGCCGGGCACCGCGGGGATCGGAGCGGTCGGCGCGCCCCCCGCGTGCGAGGCGCCCTGCGCGGAAGCAGCGGGAGTTTCCACCGGCACAGGAGGTGCGGACGGGGCCGGGGGTACTGCGGTGCCCTCGTTCTCGGTGCTCACAGCTCTTCTCCTCGATCCACGGCTGTTGTTCTCGGTCGCACTCGGTCACGCCCACTCACACTTGTCGATGCCCGGCGCGATTCAGCTGTGCATGTGCTTTTGTACGCCGTCAGCTTTTCCCACAGGGCGTCAGGGCACCATAAGCGGTGGCTGTGCGTCCGAGGTCATCCTTTATAACGGACCTTTACCATCGAAAGGTATGAATTGGGACGTATCTCACCTCACGCTCGCCCCGCGACGATGGCACCATGACGCGGTGACCCTCGCACGACAGCACCCGATTCAGGTCGTCGCCCACCGCGGAGCCTCCGAAGAGGCCCCCGAGCACACCTTGGCCGCGTACAAGAAGGCGATCGAGGACGGTGCGGACGCCCTCGAGTGCGATGTACGGCTGACCGCCGACGGCCATCTCGTCTGTGTCCACGACCGTCGCGTGAACCGTACGTCCAACGGCCGCGGAGCCGTCTCCGCCCTGGAGCTCGCCGAACTCGCCGCACTGGACTTCGGCTCCTGGAAGAACCGCGACGAGTCGCCCGACTGGGAACACGCTCCCGGGGGCCTCGAGGACACCTCCGTGCTCACCCTGGAGAGACTTCTCGAACTCGTCGCCGACGCCGGCCGCCGCGTCGAGCTGGCCGTGGAGACCAAGCACCCGACCCGCTGGGCGGGCCAGGTCGAGGAGCGGCTGCTGCACCTGCTGAAGCGTTTCGGCCTGGACGCCCCCGCGTCCGCCGACGAGTCCGCGGTGCGCGTCATGAGCTTCTCGGCCCGCTCGCTGCACCGCGTCCGGGCCGCGTCCCCAACCCTGCCGACGGTCTATTTGCTCCAGTTCGTCTCACCCCGCTTGCGGGACGGCCGACTGCCCGCCGGTGTCCGGATCGCGGGCCCGTCGATGCGGATCGTACGCAGTCACCCCGGGTACATCGAACGACTGAAACGAGCCGGACATCAGGTGCACGTCTGGACCGTGAACGAGCCCGAGGACGTCGATCTCTGCGTTGAGCTGGGCGTCGACGCCATCATCACCAACCGCCCGCGCGCGGTGCTGCGACAGCTGGGCCGCTGACCTGGTCTTGCCCAGGGCGGCCACGCCACGGAAAACACCACGATCACCCCTCGAAAACCATCGAGAACCGGCCACTCGATTACAGGGAGTGCTCCGGCGCGTTCGTTCCGCATTCGATCGTTACGAGTGCGTCAGCAGACGCCGATTGGCCGGTTTCCGGTCCATTCCAAAGGGGCATCCACTCCGTGGCGTGGGGCAAAGGAGGTCTCGGGGGTGGCGTTGGTGGTGGCACGGGAGGTGCCCACGTCGTCGAGCATGGCCGTACCCCATGGCCCTGCGGGCGTGGGGGAAGCAAGACACCGGATGCGGGATCAACTGCGCGCCGGCGGTGTGGCGGAAACGGTCATCGACGATGCCGTACTGATCCTTTCCGAACTGCTCAGCAATGCCTGCCGACATGGCCGGCCCCTGGGCGACGCCCTGGCGGGCGACGGTGATGTGCGCGCGACATGGCGCATCGACCCGGCGGGACGGCTGACGGTCGAGGTGACGGACGGCGGTGGCCCGACCCGCCCCGTTCCCGCCACCCCCTCCGTCACCGCACGGGGCGGCCGCGGGCTGAACATCATCACGGCGCTGGCCAAGGACTGGGGTGTACGGGACGACATCCACGGCGAGGTCACGGTGTGGGTCGTCATCCAGGACGACGTGGAAACGGCGCGCCCGCACGACGATTTCGCTACGCGCGTCGCGTCACCGAGGGTGTCCGGGATACCCGATCTGGACTTCGTGGACGCCTTCGACGACCTCGACTGAGGCCGGACCGAGGCACGCGGACCGGCCGCCGGGTTCCGGCCCGGGTTCCGGCCCGGGTTCCGGCCCGGGTTCCGGCCCGGGTTCCGGGACGACGCGGTGCGTTGTCCACAGGATCCCGTCGGTCCCCGTACGAACGGCTAGGCTCGCGCCAGTACGAGACGAGCCGTGATCGGGAGACACCCACGATGGCCAAGAAGCGACCCCAGACGAAGGCCAACCAGCCGCAGTTGAAGGACGGCGGCGAGATCCCGGTTGTCGGCGCTCGCGAGCCCTGCCCGTGCGGCAGCGGCCGCCGCTACAAGGCCTGCCACGGCCGGGCTGCCGCGCACGCCGTGACCGAGCTGGTGCACCGCCCGTTCGAGGGCCTGAGCGGCGAAGGGGACTGGGTCGCGCTGCGCGAGCTGGTACCCGCCGCGACGGTCGAGCTGAAGCTCAAGGAGAGCCTGCCCGAGGACGTTCCCTCGGTCACCCTCGCCACCGTCCTGCCGATGGCGTGGCCCGCGCTGCGCCGCGAGGACGGCTCGGTGCTGCTCGGCCTGCAGAACGACACGGCGTCCGGCGACATCAGCCGCGACCTGGCCGACACCCTCCAGCGCGCGCTGGTCGCGCCGCCCGGCACCCCGGTCGAGGGCCGCCGCGCCCCGGCCGGCGGTCCGCGGCTCCAGGACCTGCTCGACCCCGAAGGCACCTTCGAGCCAGTTGTGCACAGCGGCTTCGAATTCTGGGTCCCCGACGCGGAGAACGCGACGGCCGAGGTGGCCGCCTCGCTGGAGCGGGCCAACGCCGCCGCCATCCCGACGGTGAAGCTCTCCGGGGTCGACGCCGCCTACTGGTGCGAGACGCCCGACAAGAACCACCTGCGCTGGGTCATGCCGTACGCGGAGGAGCAGCTTCTGGACGCCCTCGCGCGGCTGCACGCCGAGGGCCGGTCCAGCCTCGGGGAGGGCACCCGGCTGGTCGGTTCCTTCCGTGCGCACGGGCTCACGGTGCCCGTCTGGGACCTGCCGACAGGTGTCACGGCGGACGACGTCGAGAAGCCGGCGGCGGAGTTCGCCGAGCGCCTCACCACCGCTCTGGCCATGGACGCGCCGCTGACGGCGGACGAACGCCGCGCGCGCGGCGGGCTCACCAACCGCCAGGTGACGCTCAGCTGACCCACAGCGGAAGCACAGATCGGGAAACTGACCGACCAGTCAGCTGGTCAGGCCCTCGGAAACGGGTGACTCCTGTCACAACTCCCCGTTGTGACAGGTAAATCCGTGTCCGAATAGCCGAGATCGAATTTGCGAACCGCCGATCTCTTGTTACCGTTCGAGTAGCCCGGTTGCTGGTGCATCCCCCGTCGCCAGCAACCGGGTCTTTCCATGTCCGGAACCCCGCGAGGCGTCAACCGCCTTGCTACCGGCCCGAGTTGCTCCCCGAGCGCAGCAGCAGCGGCTCCTCCGAGCCGGCGCTCCTCGCGAACTCCGCGACCGCCGAGTACGCCCCCGGATCCCCCGTCGTGCGTTCCCTGGGCGTCTCGCACGCCCCCGGGTCGTCCTCCGCGTCCACCGCGCAGTTCATCTGCACCGTGCGCCCGCCGGGGCCCATCAGACTCAGCACCGAGCTCAGCGCGTCGCCGGTCGCGTTGCGGTAGTAGGTGCGCGCCCAGGTCTCCTCGCCCTGCGTCAGGACGCACGTCTGCGCCTCGACGCCGTCGGGCGAGGAGAGCTCGGGACCGCACCGGGCGGCAGTGGCGAGACCGAGGCCGAGCAGCAGGGAGGAGCGCCGGGGTTCAGGCGCCCGCGACCGGTCGTCCGCGCGAGCAGCCGCACGTCCGGCTGTCGAGTCGTGGCCGCCCACGGAGCCTGCCGATGCCACGGCCAGCGGCAGGCCGAGGACGAACGCCACGACACCCGCCAGCGCCACCAGACGAACCCTCCGGGGGTCCGGCCCGCCGCACGGCGGCGTTGAGGCCCCGTGCCCCCGAGAATGACGCTGCATAGGCGGACGATAACGAGCACGGGCGGGCGCGCGGCTCGCCGCGCGCCGGACGCCCCTACAACTCGGGCGCGCTCACACCCGTACGAGTGAGTGCCTCGACGACGGCATCCACCACGGCCTCCACGTCGGGCACCCAGGGGGCGGCCGAACCGGGCAGCGGAGCACGCTCCCAGCGGATCTGGCCCTGGCCCGTCTCAGACGGCGGCAGCGCGATGTAGCCGCCCTCTCCGTGGAAGCGCAGGGAGCCGGGAACGAAGTCCTTGGCGTAGAGCAGTTCGCCGAGCTGCTCCATGGAGTACGGGGCGACGAGGATCGCCCAGCGGGAGGGGGACGCGACGACCGGGCCGAGGCGCATGCCCGTCCGGTCGAGGGCGTCGAGAGCGCGGGCCGCCGCGAGGGCGGGCAGGCTCACCGCGCACGGGGCGCCGCCTCCGGTGGCCAGCACGATGGGGGCCGACGGCCGGTTGGTCCACCACCAGCGCACCATGCGCTGGTCGGTCGTGGCCGCGAGGAGGCCGGGGTCGAAGGGATGGGCGCCGGGCACCGTGCACTCCGGGTCGGGGCATCCGCAGCGGGCACGCCCCTGCGGGTCGGCCGCCACGCCCGGGAGTACGGGCCACCGCCATTCGGTCGCGAAGGTCAGGGCCGCGCTGAGCATCTCAGGCCTCCCGTTGTTCCGCCTGGACAGGAGCCTGCGTCGCCTTCCGAGGATCTCGCGCATGAGCGCTCGTTCCTTTCCGTTGCACGCCTGGCAACACCGAGGATCACATCACACCATGTGTCGATCACTTCACTGTGCGTACCTGCTGGCGCATCACACCCCTGCTGGAGACAAGGGGAACCCCTCTGGGCCGAGCATGTGGCTGCGTCCGCGCCCATACTGCGTGTATCCAAAGCATGGGCATGGCGTGGGGTGGCGGCGCCTGGCGTTTCACGTCCCGCGTATTCCTTGCCGCCTCCGCCACGGGAGGATGGGGCACGGTCGTCAGTGGTTAAGACGCCCGGGTCCGTCGCCAGGTTCCGGGCGGATCTCAACCACCCCTAGGCCTTCACCGAGTACGTACCCATCACGACCGCTGTGACGCTCCGTCGAACGAGGCCAGTCGACCTCAATAAGCCGTTGCCCGAGTCAGTTTTAGGCCAATTTTGATTTCCCGCAAGGGTTACCACCGGTCTCACGGACACCAGGAATCCCAGCAGGACAATGCTGGACATCCCCTCACGAGTACGTGTACATGTGGAGACACCGCTAGCGGCGCAGAACGACATGGGGGTTTGCGATGCTATTGAGCAATACGCACCGGTCGGAAAGCCGGACGTCATGAACGCCCCTCACCTTCCGAAAGTGGCCGGAATCGATTCAACGGTTCCTTCGCCCGCACACACTGTCGCGCCGACGCACGCACCCACGGGTGCTTCTTCGGCCACTTCCCCGGCCGGCCCGGGAGCCGCTCTCCAGGATCGCCTCGCGGGCTGGGTCTCGGATCTCACCACGCTCCACGAACTCACCGAGCGCCTCGCGCGCACCGCGACATTGAGCGACGCGCTGCAGGAACTGCTGCGCGCCGGAGCCGCCCTCGTGGGCGCCCGGCGCGGTCTCGTCGTCATGGAACCCGGCGACGGCCTCGGCCCCGACACCACGATCGGCCTCGGCCTCGCCCGAGCGGATCTCGGCCACATCGAGACGGTGCCGCGCAGCTCCATGTCGTACGGGAAGATCCTGGACGGGCTGCCGGGCGGCGAAGGTGAGATCACCCAGCCGGACCTCCTCTCGGAGGACGGGCTCGACCCGCGCCATCGCGAGGTGGCCGCCCGACTCGGCTACGCTGCGAGCTACGCGCTGCCCCTGTCCACCGAGGCCGCGGGCCGCCTCGGTGCCGCCGTGTGGCTCTACGACGAACCCGCCGAACCGGTGGAGCGTCAGCGCCACCTCATCGGCCTCTACGTCCGCTACGCCACGGAGCACCTGGCGCGGCTGCTGGAGCTGGAACGCGCGCGTGCCTGTGTGACGACGATGTCCGCGGAGCTGCTTCCCCCACGGCTGCCCCGGGTCTCCGGCGTCCAGCTCGCCGCCCGGCACCGCACCGGCCCGCGCGGCGGCGGCGACTGGTACGACGCGCTGCCGCTGCCCGACGCCGCGCTCGGCCTCGCGGTCGGCTCCGTCACCGGATCCGGTCCCAGCGCAGTCGCCGCCATGGGCCGACTGCGGGCCTCCCTGCGGGCCTACGCCGTCATGGAGGGCGAGGACCCCGTCGCCGTGCTCTCCGACCTCGAACTGCTGCTGCGGCTGACCGAACCCGCGCGTTCCGCGACCGCCCTCTTCGCCTACTGCGAGCCCGCCCTGCGCAAGCTCACGCTCGCCGGTGCCGGACACAGCCCGCCCCTGGTGATCGGCCCGCGGCGCACCGAGTTCGTGGAGACCTCCCTGTCGGCGCCCCTGGGCATGCTCGCCTGCTGGGAGGCCCCGAGCGTCGAACTGACCGCCGACCCCGGCGAGACCGTGCTGATCTACACCGACGGACTGCTGCACCGCACCGGCGATCCGATGGACCGTGCCTTCGCCCGGCTGCACGCGGCCGCCGCGAGCGTCCCGAGGGCGCTGCGCGACGACCCCGGCGCGATCGCCGACCATGTGCTGCGCGGAGTGCTGCCGGACGGTCTCGACGAGGCGGACAGCGACGAGGACGTCGTTCTGCTGGCGGCCCGGTTCGAGTGAGCGGACGGATACCCGGTGTAACAGGCCTTCCGGCCCTGGGCCCCCTTCAGTACGACCGTACGATGGGGGAGGTCCAGAGTCGTATCAAGGAGGCAGACCGTGTCGGAGGCGCTCACCCCGGAGACCCCGGAAGCCGTGCTCGACGAAGCCGCTGACGAAGCGGGCGAGGAAGAGCCCATCAAGCAGCGCAAGAACGGCCTGTACCCGGGCGTGTCCGACGAGCTGGCCGACAGCATGAAGTCCGGCTGGGCCGACACCGAGCTGCGGGGCCTCACGCCCATCGCGCAGGCCGGGTACACCGCGGCCCGCCGCGCCGCGCTGTCCGCGCGCTTCCCGGGCGAGCGCCTGGTGATCCCGGCGGGCAACCTGAAGACCCGCTCGAACGACACGGAGTACCCCTTCCGTGCCTCTGTCGAGTACGCGTACCTCACCGGCAACCTCACCGAGGACGGCGTCCTCGTGCTGGAGCCCTCGGCCGACGGCCACAAGGCGACGATCTACCTGCTGCCGCGCTCCAACCGCGAGAACGGCGAGTTCTGGCTGTCCGGACAGGGCGAGCTGTGGGTCGGCCGCCGCCACTCCCTCGCCGAGGCCGAGCAGCTGTACGGCATCCCGGCATCGGACGTCCGCGAACTGCCGGCGGCGTTGAAGGAAGCCACGGGCCCCGTCCGGGTCGTGCGCGGCTACGACGCCGCGATCGAGGCCGCCCTGACCGACAAGGTCACCCGCGAGCACGACGACGAACTGCGCGTCTTCCTCTCCGAGGCACGGCTCGTCAAGGACGAGTTCGAGGCCGGCGAGCTGCAGAAGGCCGTCGACTCGACCGTGCGCGGTTTCGAGGACGTCGTGAAGGTCCTCGACAAGGCCGAGGCCACCAGCGAGCGCTACATCGAGGGCACCTTCTTCCTGCGCGCGCGGGTCGAGGGCAACGACATCGGCTACGGCTCGATCTGCGCCTCAGGACCGCACGCCTGCACGCTGCACTGGGTGCGCAACGACGGCCCGGTCCGCTCCGGCGATCTGCTGCTGCTCGACGCGGGCGTGGAGACCCACACGCTCTACACCGCCGACGTCACGCGCACGCTGCCGGTCAACGGCACGTACACGGAGATCCAGAAGAAGATCTACGACGCCGTGTACGAGGCCCAGGAGGCCGGTATCGCGGCCGTACGGCCGGGCGCCAAGTACCGCGACTTCCACGACGCCGCACAGCACGTGCTGGCCGAGAAGCTCGTCGAGTGGGGCCTCGTCGAAGGACCGGTCGAGCGTGTCCTGGAGCTCGGCCTCCAGCGCCGCTGGACCCTGCACGGCACCGGCCACATGCTCGGCATGGACGTCCACGACTGCGCCGCCGCGCGCACCGAGACGTACGTCGAGGGCACGCTGGAGCCGGGCATGTGCCTGACCGTCGAGCCGGGCCTGTACTTCCAGGCGGACGACCTGACCGTGCCCAAGGAGTACCGCGGCATCGGCGTCCGTATCGAGGACGACCTCCTCGTCACCGAGGACGGCAACCGGAACCTGTCGGCCGGTCTGCCGCGCCGCTCGGACGAGGTCGAGGCCTGGATGGCGTCCCTCAAGGGCTGACGCAGTGCCCGCGAGGGCTGATACGGGACTGATGGCCGGGTGCCCTCCAGGGTGCCCGGCCATCGGTGTGTCCAGGGGCGGCCTCGGGACTCCGGCGTGACCACGAGGGCGGCCCTGCGCGGACTCCGGCTTCCGGTCCTGTGCTGGAACAGACCTGGACGGGCCCGTCAGAGGCGCATGACCGGGAGCGCGTCCACGAACAGCGCGCCCGCCAGCAGGGCGCCGCTGCCCCGGGGGCTCCACGCGCG
The DNA here is from genome assembly GCF_042871525.1 of Streptomyces sp. NPDC005784. Lineage (NCBI taxonomy): Bacteria > Bacillati > Actinomycetota > Actinomycetes > Kitasatosporales > Streptomycetaceae > Streptomyces > Streptomyces sp. NPDC005784. Next base: position 558,433 of record NZ_JBIAIQ010000002.1, on the reverse strand, counting down.
CGTGTGGAGATCGTCGTCGAGGGCGGACAGGCCCGCGTGCCCCGCCTCCGTGGACGTGCCTCCCGCTTCGAGCACGCCCCGCGCGCCCGCCTGGACATGGCGCAGGCCATGGGGACCGGCGGTGTACAGCAACTCGGTGTCCTGGAGGGTGGACATGACGGTGAGGAGGGCGTCGAGACGGGCGCAGGGTTCGGGCACGCCGGCCGCGCGGGCGGCACCGAGCGCGTCCAACGCCCGTCGCACGTGCGGGAATCCGGCACGCGCCTCACCGCGCGCACCGGCCGCGCCGTACTTCGCGGAGACGGACGAGCCGCGGGAGGGCCGTCGCGGCGCCCGCCGGTCGGCGTGCGCCGCGATCCGCTTGGCGGTCGCGGTGACGTCGTGTCCGGTGGCCCGGGGGTCCAGGGCCGCCGCGGCGACCAGCAGCCCGAGAGCCCACAGGGCGCCGCGGTGACCGCCGCCCGTCAGAGCCACCGAATGCTCGGCGCACCGGCCGATCGCGCCCAGCTCCGCGCGGAGTTCGGGCGTGGCACCGCCGTTGCGGCGGGCGGCGGCGGCCATGGCCGCGAGGCCGGGCGTCAGCGCCTTGGCGGACCAGCGCAGGGAGCAGAGGTCCCGCCGGGTGGCCCGAGCGCGGAGGTCGCGCGGGTCGGGCAGTCCGGGTTTGGGCGCCAGCTCCAACTGCCGAGTCAGCGCGGCCACGGCGGCCCGCGCCAGCGCCTCGTCGTCCTCGCGGCTGCTCATCGACGTACCCCTTCCCATGAGGACGCCGGCGGTGAAGGCACCTGGAGACGAAGCCGGCTGCGTGCGAGGGAAAACTAGGCACATCAGCCCTCAAGAACCTGGGCGCAGCCTGTGACGGACCTGTGGGCTCCGGGGCACCCGGAGCCCAGGCCGTGGAGTGAAGGGCTCCTTTCGGCGACCGGTATTCTCCCGACAGCGGGGTCGGCCCGCGCGGTCAGACGGCACGGTCGGCCTGCGCGGTCAGGCGCCACGGTCGGACGTCGCCGCCGCCCGGCGCCACGGTCGGACGTCGCCGCCGCCCGGCGCATCAAGCCGGCAGCAGCGAGGGGGCCTTCTTCCACTTGAGGATCTTGTCGAAGCTCACCACCGCACCGCCGCGCCCAGGCTTGTTGCCGATGTGGACGTGGTCGGCGAGCTCCCGGATCAGGCACAGTCCCCGGCCGTGCTCCGCGTCCTCGCCGGCCTGGCGGAGCAGTGCCCGGGCGTTCCCGGCGGGGAAACCGGGACCGGAGTCGGCGACTTCGATGCGGCACTGATCACCGTCGAGGTAGGCCGTCACGCGGTATGCCTCGCAGGAGGCGCCCCGCACGGCGTCCCCGCCGTGCTCGACGGCGTTGGCACAGGCCTCGGTGAGAGCGACGGAGAGGTCGTACGAGATGTCCGGGTCGACACCCGCGCTCTCCATCGTGCCGAGCAACAGGCGTCTGGCGAGCGGAACACTCGCAGCCTCGCGCCGCAAGTGGAGTGACCACCAGATGCTCATGCTCCAGCCTCCCGGCCGCGGCTCGACATACCGTTACGTATTGCCGCAACCACCCGTGCGCAATCGCATACGCGACGTGATGCCGCCCATACGGCCGATGCGCTCACATGAAGGGGCGGTGTATGCATAAGCGAGTTGACGCCGGATGACGACCTTTCGGCCGTACGCCGCGTTGCGGACGGACCGGCCACATGGCATCAATCGGACCTGACGCGTGGGGTCCAGGCGCCCAGTGCGATGATGAGCCCGCCATGACTGCCCCCCACCAGCGTTCGGCGCGCTCCGGAGCAGGCCTCCGGACCCTGAGGGCCGCGGTGTTCGCCGCGGTCTGCGTCGTGCTGGCCGCGGCCGGTCACGGGATCGCCTCCTGCGCCACGGTCCCCCTGTGGACGCTGGGCGCCGGCTTCCTCGCGGTGTTCGCCGTCGCCGCGGCGCTGGCGGGACGCGAACGCGCGCTGCCGGGCATCGTGGCACTCCTCGCGTTCGGCCAGACCGTGCTGCACACACTCTTCGGACTCGGACTCGGACTCGGCGCGCAGGCCGGTTCGACGGCCACCGGGTCCATGGGCTCGATGGCCTCGGGGATGTCGATGTCCGACGCCTCGCTCGTGGCGCGGGCCGCCCGCCTGGTGTGCGGTACGGCCGCGGCGGCGATCAGCCCCGTGCAGGCCCAGAAGATCCTCGCCGACGCGCGGATCGACACGGGCGTGACGGGCATGACGGGCATGCGCCATGCCGCGGACGCCGTACCGGCCGCCGCCGGCGCCCCGATGTCGGTGCTGCCCTCCCTGCCGATGCTGCTCGGCCACGTCCTCGCGGCCGTCGCCGCCGGGTGGGTGCTGCGCCGCGGCGACCTGGCCCTGCTGCGGCTCATGCGGCTCTCGGCGCAGGGAGTCACGGAAGCGGCGCTCGTACGGTCCTTGCGCGCCGCCCTGACACTCGTACGCGCCCTGCGTACGGGACTTCCCGGGGCGCCCGAAGTCGCGCGTTCACCTCGCACCGCGCTGCTCGCGCCCCCCGCCCCACGGACGACCGCACTTGAGCACACTGTCGTCCGCCGTGGGCCGCCCGTCTCCTCCGCACTCGTCCTCGTCGCCTGACACGACGCGCCGCTTCACGGAATCCACTGAATCCCCCGAGTCCCCGGAGTCCTCGACTTCACGGACTTCATGGACCTCACGGGCTTCACGGACCTTCTCGAAGGGGACGCGGTCGTGCCGCACGCGCGCGTGCCCGCCGGGTCTCCCCCGGGCGCCGTTTCGCCCCTTCCACGGGACACCGAGGCGCACGCGCGTCCCCTTTGTCACTGGACTGAAAGTGGAGTGTTCCCTTCCATGAAGGCTTCTCGTCTCGCCGCCGTCGGCACCGTCGCCGCCACGGCCGTTCTCGCCCTGTCCGCCCCCGCGTTCGCGCACGTCAGCGTGCAGCCCGAGGGCGCGGCCGCCAAGGGTGGCTATGCCGTCGTGAACTTCAAGGTGCCCAACGAGCGCGACAACGCCTCGACCACCCAGGTCGAGGTGAACCTCCCGGCCGACCACCCGCTGGCCTCCGTGATGCCGCAGCCGCTCGACGGCTGGAGCGTGAAGGTAACCAAGTCCAAGCTGGACAAGCCGGTCACCGCGCACGGCGAGAAGATCGGCGAGGCCGTCACCAAGGTCACCTGGACCGCCGACGGCAAGGGCATCGAGCCGGGCTTCTTCCAGAAGTTCCCGCTCTCCATCGGCGCGCTTCCCGAGGACACCGACGAACTCGTCTTCAAGGCCGTCCAGACATACTCCGACAAGAACGTCGTGCGCTGGATCGAGCCACAGAAGGAGGGCGCGGAGGAGCCCGAGAACCCGGCTCCGGTGCTCGCGCTCTCGGCCGCGACCGAGGAAGGCCATCACGGTTCCGCCGTCGCGGAGGACGCCTCCGACACCGAGAAGACCGCGAAGGACACCACCGAGGCGGCCTCCTCCTCGGACGGCAGCGACACCACCGCGCGCGTGCTCGGCGTGGTGGGCATCGCCGTCGGCCTGGCGGGCGTGGCGTACGGCGTTCTGGCCGGTCGGCGGCGTACGAACGCCTGAGGTGCCGGTAAACACCTGAGGTACTGAGACACAACCGCTCCCGGTGCGCACCGGAGGGTCGCGGACGCGGCTCTACGGACCGGCCGGCCCGGCTCGGCCCGAACGGGCCAGGCCGACCCGGACCGGCCCCCGGTCGCGTCCGACCTGGCCGTTCGGCCTCGTTCGACCCCCGGTGCGCACCGGAGCGCTCACATCTGGGACATTTTTCTATGCGCAAGAAGACGTACGCGACGGCCGCCCTGTTCGCCGCCGCCGCTCTGACCCTCTCCGCCTGCGGCGGTGGCGACGACAGCAACAAGCCGGTCGCCGACGTGTCCGCCGAGGCGGGCTCCGGCAAGGCCGCGACGGTCCTCGACAATCCTTTCGAGAAGCCGGACCTCGTGCTCACCGACACGGCCGGCAAGAAGTACGACCTGCGCGCGGAGACCAAGGGCCGGCCGACGCTCATCTACTTCGGCTACACCCACTGCCCCGACGTCTGCCCCCTGACGATGAACAACCTCGCGGTCGCGAAGAAGCAGCTGCCGAAAGCCGAACAGGACAAGCTGCGCGTCGTGTTCGTCACCACCGACCCGGCCCGGGACACCCCCGCCGCGCTCGGCGCGTGGCTCAAGGGCATCGACTCCGACTTCATCGGCCTGACCGGCGACTTCGCCACGATCCAGGCCGGCGCCCGCTCCCTGGGCATCACCATCGAGCCGACCACGAAGGACAAGAACGGCAAGGTCGTCTCCGTGCACGGCACCCAGGTCATCGCCTTCTCGCCGAAGACCGACGCGGGCTATGTCCTGTACGGCGAGGGCGCCACCGTCGACGACTACACCAAGGACCTTCCCAAGATCGCCGAGGGGAGGACCCCGTGAGGCACCGTCCGGGTCGTCGCGCAGGGCTCCTCGCCGTCGGCGCCCTGGTCCTGGCCGCCGCGGGGACACTGGCGGGCTGCGGTTCGGGCGACTCCCCGTCGTCCTCGGCCTCTTCGGCCTCTTCGGCCTCTTCAGCCGGGCCCGAACTCAAGGTCACCGGCGCCTACATGCCCGCCCCGAGCATGGACACCATGGCGGCGGGCTTCTTCACCGTCACCAACTCCGGCGGCGCCGACACGCTCACCTCGGTCACCAGCGACCTCTCGGACGAGGTGACGATGCACGCGACCGAGAACGGCGCGATGCAGGAGAAGAAGTCATTCGCCGTGCCCGCCGAGGGCACCCTGGACTTCGCGAGCGGCGGCAACCACCTCATGTTCGCAAAGCTCACCCACAAGCCCGAACAGGGCGAGAAGGTGTCCGTGGAACTGCACTTCGCCAAGTCCGGCACGGTCAGGATCTCCATGCCGGTGAAATCCGCGACGTACAACCCGAAGACCGGGCACTGAGGGAGGCATCACCGTGACACTGACCATCGCCCCCCGCTTCCGTACCCTCCTGCTGCTGTTCCTCGCCGTCTGTGGCGCGCTCCTGGCGGGCGCGGCGCCCGCTTCCGCGCACGCCGCGCTGACCGGGAGCAACCCGACGCAGGGATCGGTGGTCGACAAGGCACCCACCCAGGTCTCGCTCACCTTCTCCGAGCAGGTCTCGCTGAACGACGGCTCGCTCCGCGTGCTCGACCCCAAGGGCAAGCGGGTCGACGCCGGCGGCGCGAGCGACCTGGGCGGCGACACGTACGGCCTGAAGCTGCGCCCGGGTCTGCCCGACGGCACGTACACCGTCACCTACCAGGTGGTGTCGGCGGACAGCCACCCCGTCTCCGGTGCCTTCACCTTCTCCGTCGGCGCCCCCTCGCAGACCTCCGTCGCGTTGTCCGACCAGGCGGTGGGCGGCGGCGTGGTGGGCTTCCTCTACGGAGCCGCGCGCTACTTCTCGTACGCGGGATTCATTCTGCTCGTCGGCGGCGCCGCCTTCGTACTGGGCTGCTGGCAGCGGGGCTCCGGCATCCGTCCGGTGCAGCGGCTCGTGGTCTCCGGATGGCTCACGCTGACCGCCTCCACACTCGCCCTGCTCCTCCTGCGCGGTTCGTACGTGGGGTCCGGCAAGGTCGGCGACATCTTCGACCTGACCCTGCTCGGGGAGGTCCTGCAGACCAAGTCGGGCGCGGCGCTGGTGTCGCGGCTGCTGCTGCTCGCCGCGGCGGCGCTGTTCATCGCGGTGCTCTTCGGCGCGTACGCCAACCGCGACGAGGACGAACGGGCGGCGGCCACGGCCCGAGCGGGGGACACCGCCGCGGCGGAGACCACCGGCCAGGAAACGGCCGACACGGAGACCGTCGGCGCGGAGACTGCCGACGCGGAAACTGCCGACGCGGAGACTGCCGGCCCCCAGGCGGCCCGCACGGAGACAGCCCGTACGAAGCAAGCCTCCGAGAACGCAGACACGAAGACCGTCGTCGGCACCAGGACGGTTGTCGCGAAGGTGCCTGGCACGAAGGCGGCGCGCGGCGGACCGGCCGACCGTGCGGAGGGCGGCCCCGACGGCGCCGCGGACACCGACGGCCTGGCCGCCGACGCCGGCGACCTGGCCGCGGAGAAGAGCGACCTCACCTTCGGACTCGCCATCGGCGGCGCGGTCGTCGCGGCCGGCCTCGCCGCGACCTGGGCCATGGCCGAGCACGCCTCGACCGGCATCCAGCCGGGCATCGCGATGCCCGTCGACGTCCTGCACCTGCTGGCCGTCGCGGTCTGGCTCGGCGGTCTGTCGACGCTGGTGGTGGCCCTGTTCCGGGCGTCGGCGCACTCGCAGATCGAGGCGACGGCCGTGCGCCGGTTCTCCCGCCTCGCGTTCGGCGCCGTCCTCGTGCTGGTCGCGACCGGGATCTACCAGTCGTGGCGACAGCTCGGCTCCTGGTCGGCGCTCACCGACACGACGTACGGACAGTTGCTGCTCGTCAAGGTCGGCCTGGTGGCACTCCTCGTGGGCATCGCGTGGATCTCGCGGCGCTGGACGGCCCAGCTGGCCGAGGCGGCCCCCCCTGCCGTCGCCGGGTCCGAGGCTGCCCCCACGGCCGTCGCCGCCGTCGTGGAGCAGCGCTCCGCGCCCAGGACGCCCGCCACCGTTCCCGCCGACTCCCGGCGCGCCGCCCAACTGGCCCGGCAGCAGGCCGCCGTGACCTCCACGCGCGAGAAGCGGGTCCGCGACGCCGACCCGCACCGCTCGGGTCTGCGGCGCTCGGTGCTCGCCGAGGCCGGGGTCGCGGTCGTCCTGCTAGCGGTCGCCACCGCACTGACGACCACCGAGCCGGGGCGTACGGCGGAGGCGGCCCGGCAGGCCACCGCGTCCGCCTCGCAGCGCTCCGGGCCGCTGTCCCTGAAAATGCCGTTCGACACGGGCGGCGAGGACGGCAAGGGCACGGTGGAGGTCACCCTCGACCCGGCCCGCGTCGGCGGCAACGACATGCACGTCTTCGTGGTCCGGCCGAACGGCAAGGCCTTCGACGTCCCCGAGGTGAAGGTCGCCTTCACGCTCGCGGCGAAGGACGTCGGCCCGCTGCCCGTGACCCCCGACCGGGTCGCCACCGGACACTGGGCGGCGAGCGGAGTACAGATCCCCATGGCGGGCGACTGGAAGATCGCGGTGACCGTGCGCACCTCCGACATCGACCAGGCCACCGTGAACAAGAACGCGCAGATCGGCTGAACCTGACATGGCTGACCAGTCCACCCCCGGGACCTCCTCCCCCTCCGCCCGGAAGACACCCTCCCCCGAGGCGTCCCCCGGCATCGGGTCTCCCGGTATCGCGACTCCCGGTATCGCGACTCCCGGCGACTCCCCGAAGGGAGTCATGTCGCGGCGCCGGCTGCTCGGCACCGCCGGCGCCACCGGGCTCGCCCTCGGAGCGGCGGGGGCGGCCGTGGGCTACGCGGCGGCGCCTTCCCCGGAAAAGACCATCCCGTTGACCTCGGTCGGCGCGGACATGGCAATGTTTCACGGGAAACATCAGCCCGGCATCACCACCGCACTCCAGGCGCGCGGCCACCTCGTCGCCTTCGACCTGGCGGCGGGCGCGGGCCGCAGGGAGGCCGCCGCACTGCTGCGCCGCTGGTCGGTGACGGCCGAGCGGCTGATGGCGGGCGAGGCCGCGGCCCACGAGGACACGGACGTCGCGCGTGACGCCGGCCCGTCGTCCCTCACCGTCACCTTCGGCTTCGGACACAGCTTCTTCGCCCGTACGGGTCTGGAGAAGCAGCGCCCGGTCGCCCTGGACCCGCTGCCCGACTTCTCCTCCGACCACCTCGACAAGGCGCGCAGCGACGGCGACCTGTGGGTGCAGATCGGCGCGAACGACGCCCTCGTCGCCTTCCACGCCCTGCGCGCGATCCAGAAGGACGCGGGCAGCGCGGCGCGTGTGCGCTGGCAGATGAACGGTTTCAACCGCTCGCCGGGCGCCACCGCCGAGCCGATGACCGCGCGCAACCTGATGGGCCAGATCGACGGCACCCGCAATCCGAAGCCGTCCGAGCCCGACTTCGACGGGCGTATCTTCGTTCCCGCCTCCGGCGACCCGGAATGGATGGCGAACGGCTCGTACGCCGTCGTGCGCCGCATCCGCATGCTTCTCGACGACTGGGAGAAGCTCTCGGGCAAGGCCCAGGAGGACGTCATCGGGCGGAAGAAGTCCACCGGGGCGCCGTTGAGCGGCGGCACCGAGACCACCGCGATGGACCTGGACAAGACCGACGCCGACGGCAACCCCGTCGTGCCCGTCAACGCGCACGCCCGCATCACCCGGCCCGACCGGAACGGCGGCGCCGCGATGCTGCGCCGACCGTTCTCCTTCCACGACGGCATCGGCACCGACGGGGCGCCCGACGCCGGCCTGCTCTTCGTGTGCTGGCAGGCCGATCCGGTGCGCGGCTTCGTCCCCGTCCAGCGCAAGCTCGACCGCGGCGACGCTCTCTCGACGTTCATCCGCCATGAGTCGAGCGGGCTCTTCGCGGTGCCGGGCGGCGCGGCGGAGGGGGAGTACGTGGGGCAGCGGTTGCTGGAGGGGTGACGGGGACCTTCCGTACCAGGCTCTGTACCAGGCGCGGTGCCGGGCTCCGCAGCCGGCCCGGTGCCGGGGTCCCGCAGGCGTGAGCCGCGTCGGGCGAGGCCCATTAGGGTGACGGTATGTCGGCGACGCGCTACACCTATCTCGGCCCCGAGGGTACGTTCACCGAGGCCGCCCTCCGCACGCTCCCCGAGGCCGCGACGCGGGAACTGGTGCCCATGGTGTCCGTCCCGGCCGCGCTCGACGCGGTGCGCGGCGGCCAGGCCGCGGGCGCGCTCGTCCCGATCGAGAACTCCGTCGAGGGCGGTGTCACCGCCACCCTCGACGAGCTCGCCCAGGGCGACCAGCTGATGATCTACCGCGAGGTCGTGCTGCCGATCGCCTTCGCCCTGCTGGTCAGGCCCGGCACGGCGTTGAAGGACGTCAAGACGGTCACCGGACACCCGGTCGCCCAACCCCAGGTGCGCAACTGGCTGGCCGCTCACCTGCCGGACGCCCTGTGGGAGTCGGCGGCGTCGAACGCGGACGGCGCCCGGCTGGTCCAGGAGGGCCGTTACGACGCGGCCTTCGCGGGCGAGTTCGCCGCGGCGACGTACGGCCTCGATCCGCTGGTGACCGAGATCCACGACGCGGCGAATGCCGAGACCCGCTTCGTGCTGGTCGGCCGCCCGGCCCGGCCCGCCGCGCCGACCGGCGCCGACAAGACGTCCGTGGTCATCTGGCTCGGCGACGACCACCCCGGCGCACTGCTCGAACTGCTCCAGGAGTTCGCCGTGCGCGGGGTCAACCTGATGCGGATCGAGTCCCGCCCGACCGGCCAGGGCATCGGCAATTACTGCTTCTCGGTTGACGCCGAGGGGCACATCACCGACCGCCGGGTGGGCGAGGCGCTGATGGGCCTCAAGCGGATCTGCCCCCAGGTGCGCTTCCTCGGTTCCTATCCGCGGGCCGGTGTCGCCCTTGAGGACGTGCGAGCACTGCGGCCGGGGACGTCGGACAACGAGTTCTCCGCCGCGTCGGACTGGCTGGCGCGCTGCGCGGACGGCCGGTTCTGAGCGGCGGATCCACACCCGTCCGAGCGTTTCCTCACGGTCCTACCTGCTGATTTTCGTCATCCACAGAGGTTATCCACAGGTGCGCTTCTCGACCTGGGGACAAGTCGACAACGAAGCACCACATCATCGACAAATCGGCTACTGGACCCAAGTCCTTCCACAACCCTGTACGACACCCTTCGTCTACCCTTTTCCATTGATCAACCCTATGGAGCGAATCTTTTACACCCGAAAGTGGCTGTACGGAGGGTTTGAACCGGGAATTCCTCAGCCGCCGAAGGGTACCCGGAATGATCAATTCCGACATCCACAGATCTTCCACACAGCCTGTGGATAACTATCGGAGGGGGTCGATCCCTGTGGACAACCCGGCTCGCAAGTCCCGTCCCCCGCAAGGAAATCCAGTCAACCGGCCAAGAGCCGCCTGCCCCGTTCCAGGGAGTAGGACCCTTTTCATTGACGTCGTTCGGTGATCAGGGGATTCGGTCCGGCATTTCACTCATACCGTGACAGCCCTCACGCTCTGGAATATCGGGTCGTTGGCCGGAAGCCCGCACCGGTAGCCTTGAGGGGTGATTGACCTTCGCCTGCTCCGTGAGGACCCCGACCGTGTTCGCGCCTCCCAGCGCGCCCGTGGAGAGGATGTCGCGCTCGTCGACTCCCTCCTCTCCGCCGACGAACGGCGCAGGTCGTCCGGCGTCCGCTTCGACGAGCTGCGTTCCGAGCAGAAGTCTCTCGGCAAGCTGATCCCCAAGGCCTCCCCGGACGAGCGCGCCGAGCTGCTGAAGACGGCCGAGCAGCTCAAGACCGACGTCAAGGCCGCCGAGGCCGAACAGAACGAGGCGGACGACGAGACCAAGCGGCTCCTCCTCCAGCTCGGCAACCTGGTGCACCCCGACGTCCCGGTCGGCGGCGAAGAGGATTTCGTCGTCCTGGAGACGCACGGCACCATCCGTGACTTCGCCGCCGAGGGCTTCGAGCCCAAGGACCACCTGGAACTCGGCGAGTCGCTGGGCGCCATCGACGTCGAGCGCGGCGCCAAGGTGTCGGGCTCGCGTTTCTACTACCTGACCGGCGTCGGCGCGCTCCTGGAGCTCGCCCTCGTCAACGCGGCGATCGCGCAGGCCACCGAGGCCGGCTTCACGCCGATGCTGACCCCGGCGCTGGTCCGCCCGCGCGCCATGGAGGGCACCGGCTTCCTCGGCCAGGCCGCGGAGAACGTGTACCACCTGGAGAAGGACGACTACTACCTGGTCGGCACCTCCGAGGTCCCCCTCGCGGCGTACCACATGGACGAGATCCTCGACGCCGACAAGCTGCCGATGCGCTACGCCGGTTTCTCGCCGTGCTTCCGCCGCGAGGCCGGCACCTACGGCAAGGACACCCGCGGTATCTTCCGCGTACACCAGTTCGACAAGGTCGAGATGTTCTCGTACGTCGACCCCGCGGACGCCGAGAACGAGCACAAGCGGCTCCTCGACTGGGAGAAGCAGTGGCTGACCGGCCTCGAACTGCCCTTCCAGGTGATCGACGTGGCGAGCGGCGACCTGGGGGCCTCGGCCTCCCGCAAGTTCGACTGCGAGGCGTGGATCCCGACCCAGGGCAAGTACCGCGAGCTGACCTCGGCCTCCAACTGCGACGGCTTCCAGGCCCGCCGGCTGTCCGTCCGTATGCGCGACGGCAAGAAGGTCCAGCCGCTCGCCACACTGAACGGCACGCTGTGCGCCGTCCCGCGCACCATCGTCGCGATCCTGGAGAACCACCAGCTCGCCGACGGTTCGGTACGGGTTCCCGAGGTGCTGCGGCCCTACCTGGGCGGACGTGAAGTTCTGGAGCCGATCTCCAAGTGACCGGCACGACTGGGTCGACGGGACCGTCCGGGGCCACGGGGCCGAGGGCTTTCCCGTACAAGCTCGTCGCGACCGATCTCGACGGGACGCTGCTGCGTTCCGACGAGACGGTCTCGGCCCGTACGCGCGACGCGCTCGCCGCGGTGACCGAGGCGGGCGCGGCCCACATCGTCGTCACCGGGCGCGCGGTGCCCTGGACGCGGCACATCCTCGACGACCTCGGTTACCAGGGTCTCGCGGTCTGCGGTCAGGGCGCGCAGGTCTACGACGCGAGGGAGCACCGGCTGCTCACCTCGGTGACGCTGGACCGGCAGCTGGCCGGTCTCGCGCTCGCCAAGATCGAGGCGGAGGTCGGCCCGCTGCTGCTGGCCGCGAGCCGCGACGGGCTCGAGGGCGAGGTGCTGGTCGGCCCCGGCTACCGCAGGCTGGACGGCCCGCTCCCGGTCGTCCCGATCAAGGACGCGGCGGACCTCTGGTCTGCCCCTCTGAACAAGGTGTACGTCCAGCACCCGACGCTCTCCGACGACGAGCTCGCGTCCGTGGCCATGGAGGTCGCGGGCGGACTCGTCGGCGTCACGATGGCGGGCGCGGGGATAGTGGAACTCCTTCCCCTCGGCCTCTCCAAGGCGACGGGGCTGTCCCTCGCGGCCCGACGCCTCGGCGTCAAGGCCGCCGACACGATCGCCTTCGGCGACATGCCGAACGACCTCCCGATGTTCGCCTGGGCGGCCCGTGGGGTGGCCATGGCCAACGCCCACGACGATCTCAAGGCGATCGCGGACGAGGTGACGTCCTCGAACGAGGAGGACGGGATCGCGGTGGTACTGGAGCGGTTGCTGACGCAGCCGTAGCCATGGCGATGGCGATGGCGATGGCGATAGCCCTGATTTGGTCCGGGCGCCTGGTCGCCGCCACCTCGCTGTCGGCGGGGCGGCGGGACCCTCAGTCGCTGCGGATCGGCTGGTTCAGCGCGCCTGGCCCAGCGGACCGGCTGGTCCAGCGGACCGGCTGGTCCACCGGAACGGCTGGTCCACCGGAACGGCTGGTCCACCGGAACGGCTGGTCCACCGGAACAGCCGGTCGGCGGTCGGCGGTCGGCGGTCGGCGGTCGGCGGTCGGCGGTCGGGTGAGAACGTCTTGCGGAGGATGCGCGGATCGAACGCGCGCGGGGTTTCACCCCCGACCACGGCTTAGCAAGCCGGTGCCTTTCCACTCGGCCAATCCTCCGGGTGGGCGGCCCGCGCGTGACGCGCGCTCGAAGCGGCCGCCCCGGGCAACTCCCCCTGCGGAGCGGGTTCGACGGAGGAGTAACTACTCCGCAACCCGCCGCGGGCTGCCCTGCCGGGAGCTCGACGAACTGCTCCTGATGAACATCGTCGCGCTCCTCTCCCAGAATGTGGCGCCGGCTCGATCCGGCGGTGTGGACACAACCACTGTGCCCGTACGCCGACTTGGGCGCCACTGATTAAAGGCCGCTCCCGCGGGGCCTCACTTGCGGCGCCATCTGCGCCGACGCCCCTTGCTGAAGAACCAGCCCGCGGGCGGCTCGTCCGAGCGCCAGGGCTGCGGATCGGGGCCTCCTTCGCGCCAACGGGCCGCGAGCATGCGCGCGCGGGCAGACGGCTCGGTCGTCTCCGCGGACCGTACGAAGTTCTCGTCGAGTACGAGGTCGTCCCACGGCTCCCCTGCCGTGTCCCCGAGCCCGTCCCCGGACCCGGACCTGTCCCCGGCCTGTTCGCGGCCGTCACCCCGTGGTTCCTCGGTAGCCATCCCCGTTCCTCCTGGCCGTGCGTCCCCGTTGGCCCAGTGTGACCGGGCAGGGATGAAGCCGCTGTCAAGAAAAAAGGGGCTCCCCGATCGCGTGCCGCCCACCAGTCGGCACGCGATCGGGGAGCCCTCGCTCACTCCTCGCCGGCCAGCGTCAGCGACCGCAGTCGCTGCCCCGCGTACCAGGTGGCGAGGACGGTGACCACGACCAGCAGGACCGTCGCGGTCGGCAGGCTCACGTCCGAGGTGACCAGGTCTCCGCCGGTCACCTTGTGGCCCACGGCGAGCGCCCACTGCTGGACGCTGAGCGTGCGGGCGCCGGACACCAGGGATCCGAACAGGGCCTCCCAGACGAGCGCGTAGACGAGCCCGAAGACCACCGCGTGCCGGGTCACGGTCCCGAGGAGCAGGAACATCGCGGCGTAGGCGATCGAGGCGACCAGGGAGGCCACGGTGTAGGCGACGGCGATCTGCTGGCCGTTGCCGTTCAGGATCATGCCCGCGATGAAGGTCGGCACCGCCGAGAAGGCCATCGTGACGGCGATCGCGACGATCAGCTTGGTGAAGATGATCGTGGGCCGCTTCAGGGGCTTGGCCAGCAGATACACCACCGAGCCGTCGTCGATCTCGGGCCCGATCGCTCCCGTACCGGCGATGACACCGATGATCGGCACCATGGTGGCGAGCGCGAACCCGCCGAGCAGGTCAGAGGCCACCTGGTCGTCGGCTCCGGAGAAGCTCCGGACGGCCAGGGAGAGCACGATGAGCAGGACGGGCAGGACGCCGAGGATGAGGGCCCGTCGGCGGCCGAGCAGGCCCCGATAGGTGAGCCGGGCGACTGTGGGGTCGTACATCTTCGGCCTCCTACGCCGCGACAAGATACGAGAAGACGGATTCCAGGGACTCGTCGGACGGCGACACCGTCAGCAGCCGGATGCCGTGCTCACGCGCGACCTTCGGCAGCAGGGCGGTGAACCGGCCGAAGTCGACGGCCTGGATGCGCAACGCGCCCTCGGCGAGGTCGACTTCGATGCCGGACGTCGACGGGTCGGCGATCAGTGCGGCGGCCAGCGCCCGGTCGTCGCTGGAGCGGACCAGGTAGCGGTGCGGGCGGTCGGTCATCAGCCGGCGGATGCGCCGGAAGTCGCCGCTCGCCGCGTGCCGTCCGGCGACGATCACCTCGATGTGGGCGGCGAGTTGCTCCACCTCTTCGAGGATGTGGGACGAGAACAGCACCGTGCGGCCCTCGTCGCCCATGCGGCGCAGCAGATCCATGAGCTGCATGCGCTGGCGCGGGTCCATGCCGTTGAACGGCTCGTCGAGCAGCAGCAGCGACGGGTCGTGAACCAGCGCGGACGCCATCTTCACGCGCTGCCGCATGCCCTTGGAGTACGTGGAGATCTTGCGGTCCTGCGCGTACTCCATCTCGACCGTGGCGAGGGCCCGATGGGCGGCCTTCGCGCCGAGGCCGTGCAACTCTGCGTTGGCGACGACGAATTCGCGCCCGGTGAGGAAGTCGTACATCGCCTCGCGCTCGGGGACGATGCCGATGTGCCGGTAGATGTCCTCGTTGCGCCAGGTCGGCTTTCCGTCGAGGGTGACGGTGCCCGTGGAGGGGGCGAGGAAGCCGCCCATCATGTTGATGAGGGTGGACTTGCCGGCGCCGTTCGGGCCGAGCAGGCCGGTGACGCCGGGGCCGATCGTCATCGTGATGTCGTTGACCGCCACCACGTTGCCGAACCAGCGCGAGACATGGTCGATGTTGAGCGTGGTCACAGCCCGACCTTTCGGTAGCGGCGCATCAGGAGGCCGTAGCAGCCCGCGATGAGACCCAGGACGACGACGAGGTAGACGACGCCCTGTCCGGACGAGGGGCCCACCTCGCCGGGGAACGCGGAGGAGGCGCCGAGGAACGCCGTCTGCACTCCGTCGATGAGTGTGATCGGCGAGAAGAGCCCGAGCCAGGGGACGGCTCCGCCGCTGGACCGCTCGAAGGCGATGGCCTGGACGGTGGAGACGGCTCCGTAGGAGATGGTCAGGGCGGCGATGACGGCCGCGATGCCGAAGCCGCGGCGCGGGGTGATCGCCGAGATGACCAGGCCGATGCCGGCGAAGAGGAGCGACAGCAGTGCCACGGAGAGAAGCCCCTGCCCGAAGCCCTTGCTCTGGTCGGAGAAGTCGAGCTTGGCCAGCAGCGCCCCCACGTAGAGCACGATCAGCGGGGCGGCCGTGAGGATGAACAGCGCCGAGGCCAGCGCCGCGTACTTGGCACGCACGTAGTCGCTGGTCTCAATGGGACGCGAGAAGTACAGCGGCACGGTCTTGAAGCGCAGGTCGCGGGAGACCGCCTGGGGGCCCTGCGAGGCGACGTACAGGCCGATGACGGCCTGCATGATCACCGCGTAGCGCGTGTAGTCGACCGGCAGGTCCTTCGCCTTGGTGGCGACCGCGACGGCAACCATGATCAGCGCGGGGACGCACATCACCACGAAGAGCAGCATCGGCAGGACCTTGGACTTGACCGAGCGGCCGAGTCCGTAGGCGCCGCGCAGGGACTGCGAGTAGAGGGAGCGGCGGGCATAGGCGCGGCCGAGGCGCGGGCCGTCGTAGTTGCGGTAGCCGATGTTGTGGATACGGGTCTGCTCACCCGGCTGGGTGAGGGGGTGCTCAACTGCCATGGCCGACCGCCTCCTTCCGCTGGTCGTCGCCGGTCCGCGGATCACCGCTCGCCGCTCGCTCGTGCTTCGCCCGCTGTTCGTCGCTGTCGGCGAAGACCTCGGCGATGTGGTGCCTGCGCTGCTCCATGCGGACCAGCCCCAGGCCGAGGTCGGCGACCACGTCGCGGACGAGGTCGTAGGTGTCCTCGCTCTCGGTGGTCAGCAGCAGGATGTGTCCGGCGCCCGGCAGCCCGCTGCCGTCGTGTGTCTCGATCCCGCGCGCGTGGAGCACGTCGCGCACCGCGCTCGTGCCGTCCGGGTGCTCGTCGGTGTCGGTGACCTCGATGGCGAGGGTCGTGGTGGTCTTGGTGAAGTCCGTGGTGGAGCTGGAGCGCAGCAGCTTGCCGCCGTCGACGACGACGACGTGGTCGCAGGTGCGTTCCAGTTCGCCCAGGAGGTGCGAGGTGACCAGGACCGAGATGCCGAAGTCCGTGTGGATGCGGCGGATCAGTCCGAGCATGTCGTCGCGGCCGACCGGGTCCAGGCCGTTGGTCGGTTCGTCCAGGAAGACCAGCTGGGGGTCGTGGACGAGGGCCTGCGCGAGTTTGACGCGCTGCTTCATGCCCGTCGAGTAGCCGCCGATGGGGCGATAGCGCTCCTCGTACAGTCCGACATGACGCAGGGTGTCCGCGGTGCGCTCGCGGGCCGCGGCCGGCGGCAGCCCGGACATCCGCGCCATGTGGACGACGAACTCGGTGGCCGAGACGTCGGGCGGCAGGCAGTCGTGCTCGGGCATGTACCCGACCCGCTCGCGGATGGCGCCGCCTTCGGTGGCGACGTCGAGGCCGAGCACGCGTGCGCGGCCCTCGGTGGCGGGGGACAGACCCAGGAGGATCTTGATCAGTGTGGACTTGCCGGCTCCATTGGCTCCGACGAGTCCGGTCACACCGGGCCCGACGTCCACGGAGAGCCGGTCAAGCGCGGTCACCCGGGGGTACCGCTTGCTCAGGCTTTCGGTCGCGATCACAGTCACGATTCGAAGGTAGTGGCGCAGACCACAGCGGTCGTCAGCCCACGGAGGTGGATCCGTGTCAGCCTCCAGGCGTACGGGCCCGTAGGGGTCACCCTCAGGTACGGGTCGCCGGGAGCCGGTCATCCACAACGGACCGGTTGTCCACAGGCTGCCGCGGGCCTATTGACGCAGCCTCTAACAACTGTCACATTCGCCAGTGTCACGTTACGGGCACGTACCGCAGTCGGTACGGACAGGGTGGGACGGTGGCATGACGACGGCAGTGGCAGGCGAACTCGCGGCGGAACTGCGGGGGTTCAGAGAGGTCCAGCGCCTCGCGTACGAGTGCGCGGAGGCGGTCGCGGCGCAGCTGAAGCCCGGTGTCACCGAGCGTGAGGCGGCGCGCATGCAGCGGGTGTGGCTGCGCGAGCGCGGGGTGCGGGACTGGTTCCATCTGCCGTTCGCCTGGTTCGGCGACCGCACGGCCTTCGTCGGCTTCCGGATCCCCCTGCAGTTCTTCCCCACCGATCGCCGGCTGGAGCCGGGGATGCCCTTCATCCTCGACATGGCCCCGGTGCACAAGGGCTTCACGGCGGACATCGGCTATTCGGGCTCACTCGGGCCGAACCCCGTGCAGGACAGGCTGCTCGCCGATCTGGAGGCGCACCGCGAGCTGATCCTGCGCGAGGTGCGCGAGCGGCGGCCCCTGCGTGAGATCTACGAGGACGTCGACCGGCTCATGACCCGCCAGGGCTGTGCCAACCGGCACCGCGCGTATCCGTTCGGCGTGATCGCGCACAAGGTGGACCGGGTGCGGGAGCGGTCCTGGTCACCGCGCCTGTTCGGGTTCGGCGCCCAGTCCCTGAGAGGACTGGCGAGCGACGCGCTGCACGGGCACCGGGAAGGCTGGTCGCCCCTGTGGTCTCCGTACACATTCTCCGACCACCCGCCCCGCCCGGGGCTGTGGGCGGTCGAACCGCACCTCGGTTTCCGGGGTACGGGCGCGAAGTTCGAGGAGATCCTGGTCGTCACGGACTCCAGGGACCCCGAGCAGAGCGCGTTCTGGCTCGACGACGATCTGCCGCACGTGCGGCGCTGGGCGGAGGACAAGTGAGTCTCGTGGGCGCGCGCGAGCGCTGGGTGCGGACGGGCGGAATCGAGCTGTGCGTCGCCGAGCTGGGCGACGTCAGGCAGCCGACCGTGGTCCTCGTGCACGGCTATCCGGACTCCAAGGAGGTGTGGTCCGAGGTCGCCGTGCGGCTCGCCGACCGCTTCCATGTCGTGCTGTACGACGTGCGGGGACACGGCCGCTCGACGGCGCCGCAGCCCCTGCGCGGCGGGTTCACGCTGGAGAAGCTGACCGACGACTTCATTGCAGTCATCGACGCGGTGAGCCCCGACGAGCCGGTGCATCTGGTGGGCCACGACTGGGGTTCGGTGCAGTCCTGGGAGTTCGTCACGGTCGCGCGCACCGAGGGCCGGATCGCGTCCTTCACGTCGATGTCCGGTCCGTCCCTCGACCACTTCGGCCACTGGATCAAGCGGCGCGTGAGGCGGCCCACCCCGCGAAGGATCGGCCAGCTCCTCGGCCAGGGCGCCAAGTCCTGGTACGTGTACATGCTGCACACTCCGGTGTTGCCCGAGCTGGCCTGGCGCGGCCCCCTGGGCAAGCGGTGGCCGAAGATCCTCCAGCGGATCGAGAAGGTGCCCGCGGGCGAGTACCCGACCGCGTCACTGCCCTCGGACGCGGCGCACGGCGCTTGGCTGTACCGCGACAACGTACGGTCCCGGCTCGGCCGCCCCCGCGAGGACGCGTACGCGCACGCGCCCGTGCAGCTCATCACGCCCCTGGGGGACGCATTCCTCTCCGAGCGGCTCTACGACGAACTGGAGACGTGGGCCCCGCGGCTGGTCCGCCGCACACTGCCCGCCAAGCACTGGGTCCCGCGGACCCGCCCTGACCAACTGGCGTCCTGGATATCCGAGTTCGTGACGGCCAACGAGGGACGCGAGGCCGGGATGCCCGCGCCCGAACCGGTCGCCACCGGCAAGTACGCCGACCGGTTCGGCGGGCAGCTGGTACTGGTCACCGGCGCCGGCAGTGGCATCGGGCGGGCCACCGCGTTCGCGTTCGCCGAGGCCGGCGCGCGCGTGGTGGCCGTCGACCGGGACGCGGAGGCCGCGGCCCGCACGGCGGAGATGTCCCGGCTGATCGGCTCACCCGCGGCCTGGGCCGAGACGGTCGACGTCTCCGACGAGCAGGCCATGGAGAAGCTCGCCGAGAAGGTCGCCACCGAATACGGCGTGGTGGACGTGCTGGTGAACAACGCCGGTATCGGCCTCTCCGGCTCCTTCCTCGACACCACTCCGGACGACTGGCGGAAGGTCCTCGACGTCAATCTGTGGGGCGTGATCCACGGCTGCCGGCTCTTCGGGAAGCAGATGGCCGAGCGCGGGCAGGGCGGCCACATCGTCAACACCGCGTCGGCGGCGGCGTACCTGCCCTCGAAGGCGCTGCCCGCCTACAGCACCTCCAAGGCGGCCGTCCTGATGCTCAGCGAGTGTCTGCGCGCGGAGCTGGCCGGGCAGGACATCGGCGTCTCGGCGATCTGCCCCGGCCTCGTCAACACCAACATCACCTCGACCACGCGTTTCGCCGGGGTCGACGCTGCCGAGGAGAAGCGGCGCCAGAAGAAGTCGGCGCGACTGTACGGGCTGCGCAACTACCCGCCGGAGAAGGTCGCCGACGCGATCCTGCGCGCGGTCGTACGCAACGAGGCGGTCGTACCGGTCACCCCGGAGGCGCGCGGCGCCCACCTCATGCACCGTTTCGCGCCCAGGACGCTGCGCGCGATCGCACGAATGGAGCCACCCCTGTGAGCGAACGACCCAGCGACGCGGCGAACAGCCCGGCCGGACCGCCGGAAGGCGGCGGGGCAGGACCACTTGGAGACGGCCCGGCCGGTGGTTCCGTGAGCGGCGACCGTCACGCGATCGTCCCGAGACGGGTGTCTTTCGACTGGGAGGACACCCCGCTGCACTGGATCCCGGAGGAGCCCACCGCCACCCACGTCATCAATGTGCTGCATCTGCTGCTCCCGGCCGGGGAGCGGTGGTTCGTGAGGGTCCTCAAGGAGGCTCTGCCGCTGGTCCGCGACCCCGAACTCCGCAAGGACGTCAAGGGGTTCATGGGCCAGGAGGCCACGCACAGCGTGCAGCACGCGTACGTCCTCGAGCACCTCGCCGCCCAGCGGCTCGACACCTCCGGCTTCACCCGGCACGTCGACTTCCTGTTCGAGAAGCTGCTCGGCGAGGAACCGCCCCCGGGGGTGCCGGTCCCGGCCCGGGAGTGGCTGCGCTTCCGGCTGTCGGTGGTCGCGGCGATCGAGCAGTTCACGGCGGTGCTGGGCGACTGGGTGCTGACGGCCGAGGGCCTGGACCTCGCCGACGCCGACGAGGTCATGCTCGACCTGCTGCGCTGGCACGGCGCGGAGGAGGTCGAGCACCGCGCGGTGGCCTTCGACCTGTACCAGCACTGCGGCGGCGAGGGCGCGCCCCGGTACGCCCGGCGGGTCGCGGGCATGGCCGTCACCGCGCCGATGATGCTCTACCTGTGGGTGTGGGGCGCCGCCTATCTGATCCGCCACGACCCCCGACTCGCCGGCCGTCTGCGGTACTCGCTCGCCGCCCACAACAAGGCGGTCCGCAAAGGGCTGTTGCCCAGCTGGAAGGAGCTCGGCGCGGCCATACCGCGCTATCTGCGGCGGTCGTACCATCCGTCGAAGGAGGGCTCTTTGCTCAGGGCCGTCGAGTACCTGGCGCAGTCGCCCGCGGCGCGGTCGGCGGTGGGGGCGATCGGGCGGGCGGCGGCTTCTTAGGGCCCAGGGGCGGGAGGGCGGGAATGATGAGCGACGAGTCGGGCGGTGTCGCGTACCGCATCGAGGACCTGGCGCACCGCAGTGGCGCCACGGTCCGGACGATCCGCGCCTACCAGGACCGCGGGCTGCTGCCCCGCCCCGAGCGGCGCGGTCGCGCCAATGTGTACGCGGACGCCCATCTGGCGCGGCTGCGGCAGATCGCCGACCTCCTGGACCGCGGTTACACGCTGGCCTCGATCAAGGAGCTCCTGGAGGCCTGGGACGCGGGCCGGGGTCTCGGCGGGATACTCGGTCTGGTCGCGGAGGTCGACGGGCCGTGGACCGACGAGGAGGCCGCACGGATCTCCCGGGCCGAGCTGGAGGAGCGGTTCGGCGGTCGTCCCGACGATGCGGCGGTGGCGGACGCCGTGGAGCTCGGCGTGCTGGAGCCCGTTCCGGGAGATGAGGACGCCTTCGTCGTTCCGAGTCCTCAAGAGCTGGCCGCAGCGGTCGAGTTGTACACGGCGGGCGTTCCCCTGTCCGCGATCTCCTGCCACCTGAGGGAGTTGAGGGGGCAGGTCGAGCACATCGCCTCCCGTTTCCTGGAGTTCACCACGGAGCATGTCTTCGCGCGCTATCTCGGGAAGCACCCGCCGAGCGACGCGGAAGCGGCCGAGGCGGCCTCGCTCGTCCGGCGGCTTCGACCGCTCGCGCAGCAGACGGTGGATGCCGAACTGGCCCGTGCCATGCGGCTCTTCGCCACTCGCCATTTGAGTCGGCACCTCGCGACGGGGCAGTTCCCGGAGGAGCGGGAAGGCGCGCGTACGGTGGAGGTCGCCGCCGGGACAATGCGGGCCGTGGAGCGTCTGGTTGGCGCTGAGCACGCGGCGGCGTTCGTGACTGCGGCCGCCGAACGGGAGCTGCAGACACGCACGTTGGACCGGCTCGCCACAAACACCGTCCACAGCAACATTGTTGACGAAATGCCCTAAAGGGCACTCGCGTTGTCCACAGATTCGTCAATTCACTTGTGGATAACATGACTTGGCTGTGGATCAAACCTCCGATCCAAAATCAAATGCGTGATCCGTCTCTCGCCAGGCACGCTGGGAGGATGAAGGAACAGACGGACGACCGGACGCGCGAACAGACGCGTGACCGGACAGATGAACGGACGGATGATCGGATGGAAGGACAGGCGGATGAACGGATGGATGAAAAACGCACCGTGAAGGTGTCGAAGTACCTCTCGAAGCATCTGCGGCACCAGCCCGAGCGGATCGGACTCACACTCGGCGAGGGCGGTTGGGTCGAGATCGACACGCTGATCTCCGCGGCGGCCGCACACGGCTTCCGGTTCACACGCGACGAGCTCGATCATGTGGTGGCCAACAACGACAAGCGGCGCTTCGCCGTCGAGGGGTCCCGGATCCGGGCCAGCCAGGGCCACTCCGTCGAGGTCGACCTCGGACTGCCCCCGGCGACCCCGCCGGCGTACCTCTACCACGGAACCGTGGCCCGCAACCTGGACCCGATCCGCGCCGAGGGCCTGAAGTCCATGAACCGGCACGACGTGCACCTCTCGGCGGACCGGGAGACGGCCACCCGTGTCGGCGCCCGCCGCGGCCGCCCGGTCGTGCTCTCCGTGGACGCCGCCGCCATGCACCGCGACGGCCATGTCTTCCGGGTCAGCGCCAACGGCGTCTGGCTGACGGAGGCCGTACCGCAGAGCTACCTGCGGTTTCCCGGTCCGCACTGATCCCGGGCGCCGGACACCGGCCCGGGGACTGCCCTGAGGCGGCCACGGCCCGGCTCCGTTTACGCTCGATGCATGAGTCTGCGTCTGAGCACCGTGATCCTGCCGTACGTCCGCTGGCACGAGGGCGGGCGTTCCGCGTGGCAGCGTGCGGAGCAGCTCGGCTTCCACACCGCGTTCACCTACGACCATCTTTCCTGGCGGACCTTCCGCGACGGCCCGTGGTTCGGGGCCGTGCCGACACTGACCGCGGCTGCGGCCGTCACCGACCGGCTGCGCCTCGGCACGCTCGTGTCCTCGCCGAACTTCCGGCACCCGGTGACCCTCGCCAAGGACCTGATCTCCCTCGACGACATCTCGAACGGCCGGGTCACGCTGGGCATCGGCGCGGGCGGCACCGGTTTCGACGCCACCGCTCTCGGCCAGGACCCGTGGACCCCGCGTGAGCGTGCCGACCGCTTCGGTGAGTTCGTCCCGCTGCTCGACCGGCTCCTCACCGAGGACTCCGTCTCCTACGGCGGCAATTTCTACTCGGCGCACGAGGCGCGCAACATCCCGGGCTGCGTCCAGCGTCCCCGGCTGCCGTTCGCGGTGGCCGCCACCGGCCCGCGCGGGCTGAAGCTCGCCGCCCGTCACGGACAGGCCTGGGTGACGACCGGCGACCCGAAGCTGTACGAGACGGGCACCCCGGAGCAGTCGGTTCAAGCCATTCGCGAGCAGGTCGCCAGGCTCGCCGACGCCTGCGCCGAGATCGGCAGGGACGTGGCGGAGCTCGACAAGATCCTGCTCACCGGCTTCACCCCCGACCGGAGCCGCCCCCTGGAGTCCGTCGGCGCGTTCGTCGACTTCGCGGGCCGGCACGCCGAACTGGGCTTCACCGACATCGTGATCCACTGGCCCATCCCCGACTCGGACTTCGCCGCCGACGAGAAGATCTTCGAGCGGATCGCCATGGAGGTCGTGGCCCAGCTGTCCTGACACCCGTCGCGGCGAACCGGGTTGGACAGGTTGCGACGCCGCCGGCGAGGACGGCAACCACTCAAGTGTGCGGACCGGCGCACGGTCGTGCGCATATATGCGGGAGAATGAGCACGTGACCTCAGCGACTCGCCGGCCCGAGACTCCGGCCTCCACCGTCCCGCCCCGGCTGATCGCCACGGACCTCGACGGCACCTTGTTGCGCGACGACAAATCGGTGTCCGACCGCACGATCGCCGCCCTCGCCGCCGCCGAACAGGCCGGTATCGAGGTCTTCTTCGTAACCGGCCGCCCGGCCCGCTGGATGGACGTCGTCAGCGACCACGTCCACGGGCACGGCCTGGCCATCTGCGGCAACGGCGCCGCCGTGGTCGACCTGCACGGCGGCCCCGGCGCCCACCGCTTCGTCAAGATCCGCGAACTGACGCCGGACATCGCCCTGGACGTCATCCAGGTGCTGCGTTCCGCCGCGCCCGGCACCGTGTGTGCCGTCGAGCGGACGTACGGCCTCCATCTCGAACCGGGTTACCCGCTCATGCACATGGAGCCCCCGGAGATCGTCTCGCCCGCCGAGAAGCTCCTCGCCGAGGATGCCCTGGACGCCGATCAGCCTGTGCTGAAGGTGCTCGCGTACCACCCGGACATGGACCCGGACGACTTCCTCGGTGTCGCCCGCCCGGCCATCGGCGACCGGGCCAACGTGACCCGGTCGAGCCCCAGTGCCCTTCTGGAGATCAGCGGCCCCGGCATCTCCAAGGCCAGCACCCTCGCGCTGTGCTGCGCCGAGCGCGGTATCTCCCCCGAGGAGGTCGTCGCCTTCGGTGACATGCCGAACGACGTCGAGATGCTCACCTGGGCCGGCCGTTCGTACGCCATGGGCAACGCCCACCCCGCCGTGATCGCCGCCGCCTCCGGGCGCACGGTCGCGAACAACGAGGACGGGGTGGCGGTCGTGATCGAGCGGATCCTGGCAGACCGCTCGTAACCACCCGGCAGCACGACCGCGGGGCCTCCGGCGAACGCGCCGGAGGCCCCGCGGCGGCCGCTTCCCAGTCCTGCCGTGGCTTTCGGCGAGCCGCAGGGCGGTCGCACGGCGGTCGTGGGGCATCGTGCACCGTCGTGGGACAGTCGTGCGGCAGTCGTGGGGCGGTCGTAGGAAAGTCGTGCGGCGGTCACACGGCGGTCGTTGCGGTGATCGCCTCGCCGCAGCCGTTGTGCGCCGCCGCCGGCGGGCCTACACAACGACCCCGTGCTCCGCCAGCCACGGCACCGGGTCGATCGCCGAACCCGTCTCCGGCGTCACCCTTACCTCGAAGTGCAGATGCGGCCCGGTCGAGTTGCCGCTCGTTCCCGACTGCCCGATCCACTCCCCGGTCGAGACCCGCTGCCCCTGGTCGACGGCGACGGCCGCGAGATGCGCGTACTGCGTGTAGTAACCGCCGGGGTGCTCGACGACGACCTCGATGCCGAAGGCACCGCCACAGGACACCTTCACCACCCGGCCCGCCCCGACCGCCCGAACCGGGGTGCCGATGGGCACCGCGAAGTCCTGCCCGGTGTGGCGGTGCGCCCAGTGCTCGCCCCCGCTGCCGAAACCCGCGGAGAGTTCGTACGTCTCGACCGGCGCGACCCACGCGCGCGAGGAGTCCACCGGCGGCTGGTCGAGACGGACCGCACCGCGGCACGAGCCCGCCGCCACCGAGGCGTCCGCCCGGCTCTGCAACGCCGACCGCGCCTCGTCGAGCTTCGCCTCGATGGTCCGCTTGATCTCGGCGAGTTCCCCGTTCCGCCTCTCCAGCGCCTGCCACTCGGACCGGGCCTTCGCCTCGTCCGCGGCGAGCCGGCCCTCGGCGCGCCGGCTTTTCGCGACCGCGTTGGCCACGACCAGATCGGCCCGCCGCACGGCACGCTGACCGCGCATCAGGTCGTCGGGGTCCTTCGCGTACAGGATCTGCGCGGTGTACGGCAGCCCGCCGCCCTGCCGGTACTGAGCGCTCGCGATCCGGCCCAGATCCTCGCGCAGGACCGCGATCTCCTGCCGCTCCCGTACGAGGAGCTGCTCAGCCCGCTCCGCCCGGCCGCGCTGCGCCTCGGCATCCTGCCGCCCCGCCTCGTACTGCCCGGTCGCCACGGAGGCGTCCTCGTACAGCCGCTCCACCTGGGCACTGATGTCGAGGTCCGCGCCGTCGCCGTCGCCGTCGCCCTCGGCCACCGCCGGCCGGGCCGCGAGAACCACGAGCGCGCACAACAGCGCCGGTACGAAAAGGGGATGGCGACGAGATGAGCGCATGACAGCGATCGTGGCCCGCGCCTTCGGACCCGGCCTGTTCAAGGCGTACACCTGGGGGACGGAACGTCACGAATGGCCCAGTGGCGGGACCGAACGGCCCCGTTCCGCCGGGGCGGCCCGCGAACAGGTCCCCTGCGCAAGGAACTTCAGTGCGGTACCTGCCACACCACCGTCGTGCCGCCGCCGTCCTCACCGATCCCCGGCCCGTACCAACTGGCGCCGCCCAGCGACTCGGCACGCCGTTTGAGGTTCTTCAGGCCGCTGCGCCGACCGCCGTCGGGGATGCCGACGCCGTCGTCCGCGACGGCGAGGCGCACCCCCGGCCGCCCGTCCGGCAGGAGGACGTTCGCGTCGACGGAGACCTCGATACGGGAGGACCCCGCGTGCCGGAAGGCGTTGGAGAGGGCTTCACGCAGCGCGGCTATGAGGTTCTTGCCGGTGAGTTCGCCGACCAGCGTGTCGACGGGTCCGGTGAAGCGGTGTCCGGGCTGGAAACCGAGAGGGACGGCGGCCATGTTGATCTCGCGCAGGACGCGGGTGCGCAGCCCGGACGGCACCTCGGCGGGGCCCTGCCGGAGAGCGAAGATCGCGGTGCGGATCTCCTGGATGGTGACGTCGAGTTCGTCGACCGCCTTGCCGACGCCCCGCCGCACCTCGGGCACGTTCGAGCGGCGCTGTGCGCTCTCCAGCATCATTCCGGTGGCGAACAGCCGCTGGATGACCAGGTCGTGCAGGTCACGGGCGATCCGGTCGCGGTCCTCGTACACCGCGAGCCGTTCCCGGTCGCGCTGTGTCTCGGCCATCATCAGCGCCAGCGCGGCCTGAGAGGCGAACTGCGCCGCGAGGGTCCGCTCGGTCTCCGTGAAAGGGCGTCCCTCGCGCGTCCGCGGGGTGACGAGGGCCCCGAGGACCCGGCCGTCGCTCTGCAGGGGGAGCATCATGACGGGCCCGTAGGCGCGGGTGAGATCCGTGCGCAGACGCGGGTCGACGGCCGCGTCCTCCAAGAACACCGGTTTCCCGTCGCAGAGTTCGGCGACCAGCTCGCTCTCCGGCGGAACGATCACACCGAGCACCTTCGAAGGGTGTTCCGCCGCCACCGCGACGACCTCCAGGCCGCCCTCCGCGGCGGGCAGCAGCACGATCCCGGCCGCGGAACCGGAGAGCCGGCGGGCCTGTTCGGCGACGACCTGCAACGCCTCCTCGGCGTCGCCGCCCGCCAGCAGCGCGGTGGTGACGGCCACCGAGCCGTCGATCCAGCGCTCACGCTGCTTCGCCGCCTCGTACAGGCGGGCGTTGCCTATGGCGATACCCGCCTCCGTGGCGAGCACCCGAAGCATGTCGAGGTCGTCGTCGCCGAAGGTCCCGCCGCCGCGCTTCTCCGTGAGGTACAGGTTCCCGAAGATCTTCCCCCGCACCCGGATCGGCACTCCGAGGAAGCTGCGCATCGGCGGATGGCCGACGGGGAACCCGCAGGAGCGCGGGTCGTCGGTCAGGTTCGCGAGGCGCACCGGATCGGGGTCGCGGATGAGCGCTCCCAGCAGCCCCTTGTGACCGTCGGGCATCCGTCCGATCCGTCGGGCGGTCGCCTCGTCGACGCCGTGCTGGACGAAGTCCGTGAGTCCCTCCCCGCTCTCGGCCACGACCCCGATGGCCGCGTACCGCGCGTCCGTGAGCTCGGCCGCGGTCTCACAGATCCGGTCCAGCGTCGAATGCAGCTCCAGCCCCGATCCGACCGACCGCATGGCCTCCAGCAGCCGCAACCGCGGCACCCGTGCGGCCGGCTCGTCGAGCAGCCCACCCGGACCATGGACCGCCGGGGCCGCCGCGCCCGTGCTGCCGCCCGGGGCGGGGGAAGCCGACGCCGCTGACATGCCTTGAGCCTAATTAGTCCCCTTTGCAAGGGAAAGTCGGGACGGGAGAGGGCGGAACCCGAGACCCGCGCCACGTCCTACGGGCCACCGGCCACCGCCCACCCACGCCCCGTCCGCACGGCGCTCAGCCCGCCACCGCGCGCGTCACCCACGCTCCGCCGCCCGCGGCGCTCAGCCCGCCACCGCGCCCACCAGCAGATCTCCCGCGGTCTCCCGTTCCACCATCTCCCTCAGCGGTCCCTCGACGGTCGACAGCTCCGCGAACGCCCCGCGCTGAACCACCCGTCCCTGCGCGAGCACGATCACCTCGTCCACCGCCTCGAGCCCGGCCAGCCGGTGCGTGATCAGCAGTGTCGTACGGCCCTCCGTCGCGGCCAGCAGATCCGCGGTGAGCGCGTCGGCCGTCGGCAGGTCGAGGTGTTCCGCGGGCTCGTCGAGAACGAGTACGGGGAAGTCGGCGAGCAGCGCACGGGCCAGCGCGAGTCGCTGGCGCTGGCCGCCGGACAGCCGTGCCCCGTGCTCGCCGATCAAGGTGTCGAGACCGTCGGGCAGCCCGTCCACCCAGTCGAGGAGCCGGGCCCGCCCGAGCGCGTCACGCACTGCGGCCTCGGTCGCGTCCTTGCGGGCGAGCAGCAGGTTCTCGCGCACGGTGCTGTCGAAGAGATGCGCGTCCTGGGCGCACAGCCCGACCAGCCGGCGCACGGCGTCCCCGTCCATCCCGTACGCGTCAGCCCCGCCCAGCGTGTACGTCCCCGCTTCCGTGTCCAGGAACCGCAGCAGCACCTGTGCGAGTGTCGTCTTGCCTGCCCCGGACGTTCCGACCACGGCGATCCTGCGGCCCTCTTCGAGGGTCAGCTCGAGGCCGGCCAGCGCGTCCCGGTCCTGTCCCGCGTGCCGGGCCCGGAGCCCTTCCACGCGGAGCGGGAAGGGCGACGCGGGGGCCGGCCGCGGCTGTTCGGGTTCGTGTACGGGATCGGCGGCGTCCAGCACCTCGTACACGCGCTCCGCGCTCTTGCGCACCCGCTGCCGGTACTGGGCGGCGAGCGGAAGTCCCATGACGGCCTCGAAGGCGGCGAGCGGCGTGAGGACGACGACGGCCATCAGCACACCGTGCAGGCGTCCGGCGGCGACCGCCTGGGCGCCCACGAGAGCGGTGGCGGTGACGGTGAGCCCGGACACGAGTGCCGTGAGTCCATCGCCGAGGGCGGTCGCGGTGGCGGCTCGCGAGGCGATGCGGGTGAGGACGGCATCGGCCCGCCGTGTCTCCGCGGTACGGGCGGGCAACGCGCCCGCGACGGTCAGCTCGGCCGTCCCCGTGAGGAGATCGGCCACCCGGGTCGCCAGCACGCCGCGTGCGGGAGCCAGCCGCCGCTCGGCGCGGCGCGCCACGGCGCCGGTCACCAGGGGGACGCCGGCACCGGCCGCCAGCAGACCGACGGCAAGAGCGGCACCGGCTTCGGGCAGCAGCCAGGCGGTGAACCCGACGGAGGCGGCGGACACCAGGACCGCGGCTCCGGCCGGCAGCAGCCACCGCAGCCAGTAGTCCTGGAGGGAGTCCACGTCGGCGACGAGCCTCGACAGCAGATCGCCGCGCCGGGTGGTCCGCAGCCCGGCGGGCGCGAGCCGCTCCAGACGCCGGTAGACGGCGACCCGCGTGTCGGCCAGCATCCGCAGCACGGCGTCGTGCGACACGAGGCGTTCCGCGTACCGGAACACCGCCCGCCCGATGCCGAACGTCCGGGTGGCCGTCACGGCCACCATCAGATAGAACACCGGCGGCTGCTGGGAGGCCCGCGAGATGAGCCACCCGGAGGTTGCCATCAGGCCGACGGCACTCCCGAGGGCGAGGCTGCCGAGGAGCAGGGCCAGTGCGAGGGGTCCACGGCGGGGAGCCGCCATGGCCCGGACGCGGGCGAGCACGCCGCCCCGGTTCAGGGGCGTCGGGGCGGGCCCTTCGCCGTGCGTCGAGGGCGCGCCTTCCGGCTCGACTCCCCGAGGCGGCTGCGTTCGGCCCGGCTCCGCGGAACCGGGAACCTCGACGGGGGCCACGAGCACCGGCCGCGGCTCGCCGACCGCAGTGGCTTCCAGGCGTACCACCCGGTCCGCAACTTCCAGCAAGGCCGGTCGGTGCACGACCAGCAGTACGGTCCGTCCCACGGCGAGCCGCCGTACCGCCGCGACGACCTCTGCCTCGGTCGCCCCGTCGAGCGAGGCCGTCGGCTCGTCGAGAAGCAGCACGGGCCGGTCCGCGAGGAACGCCCGGGCAAGCGCGAGGCGTTGACGCTGACCGGCCGACAGCCCGGCGCCGTCCTCACCGAGGACCGTGTCGGCCCCGGCGGGCAGCGCGTCGACGAATCCGGCCGCGCCGGCGTCGACGAGAGCCCTGCGGAGCGTCACGTCGTCCGCGTCGGGTCGCGCCAGCCGTACGTTGTCCGCGATGGATCCGGCGTACAGGTGCGGCCGTTGCGGCACCCAGGCGATCCGGGAGCGCCACTCCGTGAGGTCGGCCTCGGCGAGATCGGCTCCCCCTGCCCGGACCCGTCCGGCGGTGGGCTCGACGAACCCGAGCAGGACGTTCAGCAGCGTCGACTTGCCCACCCCGCTGGGCCCGACGAGGGCCACCGTCTCACCGGGTTCGACCGTGAAGGAGACGTCCGAGACCGCGTCCACCGAGCGCCCCGGGTACCGAACGGTGACACCCTCGAAGGTGATCTCCCCCGCGGGCACGCGCAGCGATCCGGACCTCGGCGCCGGGGTCTCCAGCACCGCGAAGATCTCCTCGGCGGCCGCCAGTCCCTCGGCGGCGGCGTGGTACTGGGCTCCCACCTGCCGCAGCGGCAGATAGGCCTCGGGTGCCAGCACGAGGATGACGAGCCCCACGTACAGGTCCATCTCGCCGCGGACGAGCCGCATTCCGATGGTCACCGCGACCAACGCGACCGAGATGGTGGCGAGCAGTTCCAGGGCGAAGGACGACAGAAAGGCGATCCGAAGCGTCCGCATGGTCGCCTGCCGGTACTCGCCGGTGATCTTCCGGATCGACTCGGCCTGCGCCTTGGCCCGGCCGAACACCTTGAGCGTGGGCAGTCCCGCGACGACGTCCAGGAAGTGTCCGGACAGCCGGGACAGCATCCGCCATTGGCGGTCCATCTGACTGCGCGTGGCCCAGCCGATCAGCACCATGAACAAGGGGATCAGCGGCAGAGTGCCGACGATGATCGCCGCGGACACCCAGTCCTCGGTGACGATCCGGGCCAGTACGGCCACCGGTACCACCACCGCGAGCCCCAGTTGCGGCAGACAGCGCGAGAAGTAGTCGTCGAGCGCGTCAACCCCCCGCGTCGCGAGGGCAACCAGTGAGCCCGTCCGCTGACCGCTGAGCCAACCGGGCCCGAGCGATGCGGCCCGCTCCAGCAGCCGCCCCCTCAACTCCGACTTGACTGCGGCACTGGCCCGGTGCGCGGCGAGCTCGGTGAGCCAGGCCACGACACCGCGCCCGACCGCGACGGCCGCCAACAGCAGCAGGGGGGTACGGAGTTCAGCGAGGGAGGAACCGTGCTGGAAGGCGCCGACCACCACTTCGGCGATGAGCATCGCCTGGGCGATGACCAGCGCCGCTCCGGCGACGCCCAGCCCCACGACCGCCACAAGGAAGAGGCGGGTGGCTCGGGCGTACCGAAGCAGACGCGGATCGATTGGTTTCACGTGAAACACCCCTGGCTCATCAGACATGTTTCACGTGAAACATGCCACTACGTCGGATTCAGTGCGACACATCCACGGCGATGTGCTGGGTGCCGATGCGCTTGCGGAACACCCAGTAGGTCCAGCTCTGGTAGAGCAGGACGATCGGCGTGGCGATCGCGGCGCACCAGGTCATGATCTTCAGGGTGTAGTGGCTCGACGAGGCATTGGTGACCGTGAGGCTCCAGTCCGCGTTGAGCGAGGACGGCATGACGTCCGGGAAGAGCGACAGGAAGAGCATCGCGACGGCCGCCACGATGGTGAGCCCCGAGAGCATGAAGGCCCATCCCTCACGCCCCCCGTTGACCGCCACCAGCGCCGCGACGAGGGCGACCACGGCCACGATCAGCGCGACCAGCGACGCGCCGTCACCGTTGTCGATCTGGGTCCAGATCAGGAAGACCAGCGCCAAAACGGCTGTCGCCAGGCCGAGTTGCAGCGCCAGCTTCCGTGACCGCTCCCGGATGTCTCCGACCGTCTTGAGCCCGACGAACACCGTCCCGTGGAAGGTGAACAGGGTCAGTGTGACCAGACCACCGAGGATTGCGTACGGGTTGAGCAGGTCCCAGAAGTTGCCCACGTACTCGAAGTTCCGGTCGATCTTCACTCCGCGCACGATGTTGCCGAAGGCCACACCCCACAGGAACGCCGGGATCAGCGAGGTCCAGAAGATCGCCGTCTCCCAGTTGCGCTGCCAGTGCTCCTCGGGCCGCTTCGCCCGGTACTCGAAGGCGACACCGCGGACGATCAGACTGACCAGGATGATCAGCAGGGGCAGATAGAAGCCCGAGAAGAGCGTGGCGTACCACTCGGGGAAGGCCGCGAAGGTCGCACCGCCCGCCGTGAGCAGCCACACCTCGTTGCCGTCCCACACGGGACCGATCGTGTTGATCAGCACCCGCTTCTCGGCGCGGTCGCGGGCCAGCAGCTTGGTGAGGATGCCGACTCCGAAATCAAAGCCCTCCAGGAAGAAATAACCGATCCAGAGGACCGCGATGAGGACGAACCAGACGTCGTGAAGTTCCATGACTCAGCAGCTCCCTGAGCCTAGTAGGAGAAGGCCATCGGCTTGTCGGCGTCACTGGAGTCGCCGCCGATCCTGGTGGGCGGGTTGAGGTCGGACTCGGTGAGCTCGGGAGGCCCTGCCTTGACGTACTTCGCGAGCAGCTTGACCTCGATGACGGCGAGGATCGCGTAGATCGCCGTGTAGACGGTCATCGATGTGATGACCTCACCCTGCGAGACAGTGGGGGAGACCCCGAACCGGGTCTGCAGGACCCCGTAGACGACCCACGGCTGACGGCCCATCTCGGTGAAGATCCAGCCCCAGGAGTTGGCGATCAGCGGGAAGGCCAGGGTCCAGATGGCGATGCGCCAGCCCCACTTGGTGAGCGTCGGGCCGAGTGCCTTGTTCTTGAACAGGACCAGATGTGGCGCCTCGTCCTCGCCGACCCTCAGATGCTGCGGCAGCAGGAACTTCTTGCGGGTCAGCCAGAGTCCGATGACGCCGATCACGAAGGACGCCATGCCGAAGCCGATCATCCAGCGGAACGCCCAGAAGGTGACCGGGATGATGGGGCGGTAGTCGCCCGGGCCGTACTTCGCCTGCTCGGCCTTGTTCGTGTCGTTGATGCCGGGGACATACGAGTTGAAGTCGTCGTTGGCGAGGAACGACAGTATCCCTGGGATGGACAGCTCGACGGTGTTGTGGCCCTTGCTCACGTCTCCGTACGCGAAGATCGAGAAGGGTGCGGACTCCTGGCCGTCCCACAGCGCCTCGGCGGCGGCCATCTTCATCGGCTGCTGCTTGAACATGACCTTGCCGAGGGTGTCGCCGCTGATCGCCGTGAGCAGACCGGCGATGACGACGGTGACGAGGCCGAGCCGCAGCGAGGTCTTCATGACGGCGACGTGCCTCTTGCGGGCCAGGTGAATGCCGGCGATGCCCACCATGAAGGCGCCACCGGTCAGGAAGGCCGCCGTGAGGGTGTGGAACGCCTGGGCGAGCGCGGTGTTCTGCGTCAGCACATGCCAGAAGTCGGTGAGTTCCGCGCGCCCCTTCGCCTTGTTGATCCGGTAGCCGACGGGGTGCTGCATCCACGAGTTGGCCGCGAGGATGAAGTACGCCGACAGGACGGTGCCGATGGAGACCATCCAGATGCAGGCGAGGTGGAGCTTCTTGGGGAGCCTGTCCCAGCCGAAGATCCACAGCCCGATGAAGGTGGACTCGAAGAAGAAGGCGATCAGGGCTTCGAAGGCGAGCGGCGCACCGAAGATGTCGCCGACGAAGCGTGAGTAGGCGGACCAGTTCATGCCGAACTGGAACTCCTGGACGATGCCGGTGACGACGCCCATCGCGATGTTGATCAGGAAGAGTTTGCCCCAGAACTTGGTGGCCCTGAGGTACTTCTGGTTCTCCGTACGCACCCAGGCCGTCTGCAGGCCGGCGACGAGCGCGGCGAGCGAGATCGTCAGGGGGACGAAGAAGAAGTGGTAGACGGTGATAATGCCGAACTGCCATCGCGCCAGAGTCTCCGGCGCCAAAGCCAATTCCACGTCGTCAGTCTCCTTACGTCGCCTTGGTCACAGCGGCAGTTTGCCCGCTTTATCGCAGACATCACGGGAGCAACAGGACACGCTTGTGAACGCGTTCACATTCACAAGCAATTATGACGCATGCCCGTTCGAGGGATGAGGGGTGGGGGGTCCCCATGCGGGACCCGACAGGTCCCGACCGGGAGGGACCAGGTGGCCCATGGCGCGCGAGCGGTTCCCGGGTCCGTCCCCGTCGCCGCACCCCGCCCCACCCCGCCTCCGCCCTGATGGCACCGCACATGCCGAGGGCCCCGTACGCGGTGAACGCGTACGGGGCCCTCCCACGGCTCGCCGACGGATGCCCCCGGACCGACGGCCAGGCGGTGCTCGATGGCCAGGCGTAGCCCGGCGGACAGGCCAGCCCGGTGAACAGGCCAGCCCGGTGAACAGGCCTAGCCCGCTGGGCAGATGCGCCCGCTGGACGGGCCAGCCCGATGGGCAGGTGCGCCCGGTGGCAGGTGTTCCGCCGGGCGGTTACAGCTCCTGGTGGAAACCCTCGGTCGCCTTCAGGAAGATGTCGTTCGCCTCGGTCTCACCGATGGTGACGCGGACGCCCTCGCCGGCGAACGGACGCACGACGACACCGGCCTGCTCGCAGTGGGCAGCGAAGTCGAGGGTGCGCTCCCCCAGGCGCAGCCACACGAAGTTGGCCTGCGTCTCGGGAACCGTCCAGCCCTGACCGCGCAGGGCGTCGACCACCCGGGTGCGCTCGGAAACCAGGGAGCCCACCCGGCCGAGCAGTTCGTCCTCGGCACGCAGGCTCGCCACGGCGGCGTCCTGGGCCAGCTGGCTCACCCCGAACGGGACCGCCGTCTTGCGCAGTGCCGCCGCCACCGGCTCGTGAGCGATCGCGAAGCCGACCCGGAGACCGGCCAGCCCGTACGCCTTGGAGAAGGTGCGCAGCACACAGACGTTGGGCCGGTCACGGTAGATGGCCACACCGTCCGGCACCTCGACGTCACGGATGAACTCGCGGTACGCCTCGTCCAGGACGACCAGCACATCGCTCGGCACCCGGTCCAGGAACCGCTCCAGCTCGGCCCGTCGCACCACGGTGCCGGTCGGGTTGTTCGGGTTGCAGAGGAAAATCAGCCGGGTCCGGTCGGTGATGGCGTCGGCCATCGCGTCCAGGTCGTGCACCTCGCCCGGAGTCAGCGGCACCTGCACCGAGGTGGCCCCGCTGATCTGCGTGATGATCGGGTACGCCTCGAAGGACCGCCAGGCGTAGATGACCTCGTCGCCGGGACCGCTCGTGGCCTGCAGCAGCTGCTGCGCGACGCCGACAGAGCCGGTGCCGGTCGCCAGGTGGGAGACCGGGACGCCGAACCGGTCCGCCAGCTCGTTCATCAGCCCGGTGCACGCCATGTCCGGGTAGCGGTTGAACGACCCGGTCGCCGCGGTCAGGCTCTCGACCACACCGGGCAGCGGCGGATACGGGTTCTCGTTGGAGGACAGCTTGTACGCCACGGCACCGGCCGCGGCGGCCTTGCCGGGCTTGTAGGTGGGGATCCCCGCCAGCTCCGCACGCAGCTTGGGGTTCGTCTCGCTCACCGCAGTCCTCCTCGCGACCACCAGCGGCTCATGACCACCACTGGCTACCAATGCTTCTCACCTTATGAGGATTCGGCGCCGCTGCGAATGGCCTGTGGACAACCGGACACCACGTTGTGTCCCGCCGGGTGATCATCCCGGTACCCCGGGCTCGGCCATCGGCGTCGCACGACCCGGCGGCCCTCCTCGTACGAAGTCGTACGAAAAGGGGGCGCGCCGACAGCCGCCGCATGCGCCGGTGGCTCACGCCGTGGCGCGCATCGCTCGTACAGGTGAGTTGAGACCTCTTCGAAACATGGCCCACTTGGCAGGCCCATGCGCGCCGACGAGTCACGTACTGGCATGGGATCGTTCAACTACCTTTATTTCAAAGGAAGTTAGTTACTTTGGATCATGCAGAAACGTGCCTGTCAACGCGTGCATATGCGTCCGCACTACCCCACCGCATGAGCCCTACTATCGGCTCGCCATGACAGCAGCAGGGAAGCACCAGGTGAGCCGGGCGGAGACCTCCCGCCGAGGCGGTCGGCCGGGCCGGGCGGGCATCAGAGACGTGGCCGCGGCAGCAGGGGTCTCCATCACAACTGTGTCCGATGCCCTCAACGGCAAGGGTCGGCTCCCGGACGCCACCCGACGCCATGTCCGCGAAGTCGCCGACCGGCTGGGCTATCGCCCGTCGGCCGCGGCCCGAACCCTCCGTACCGGCAAGTCGGGCCTGATCGGCCTGACCGTCACCACGTACGGGGATGAACCTTTCACCTTCACCGAGTTCGCCTACTTCGCCGAGATGGCCAGAGCCGCCACCTCGGCCGCACTCGCCCGGGGATACGCCCTGGTCATCCTGCCCGCGACCTCCCGCCACGACGTGTGGTCGAACGTCGCTCTGGACGGAACCGTGGTCATCGACCCGTCCGACCATGATCCGGTCGTCAGCGAGCTGGTCCGCCAGGGGCTGCCGGTCGTCTCCGACGGCCGCCCCGCGGGATCGCTCCCGGTCACCGCCTGGGTGGACAACGACCACGAGGCCGCCGTCCTCGGCATCCTCGACCACCTGGCCGCCGCCGGCGCCCGCCGCATCGGCCTCCTCACCGGCACCACCACGGACACGTACACCCACCTCTCCACCACCGCTTACCTGCGCTGGTGCGAGCGCGTGGGCCAGGATCCGGTGTACGAGGCTTATCCGGCGCACGATCCGTGCGCCGGAGCCGTCGCCGCCGACCGCCTCCTCGCCCGGCCCGACCGCCCGGACGCCGTCTACGGCCTCTTCGACCCGAACGGCACCGACCTGCTGGCGGCGGCCCGCCGCTACGGTCTGCGCGTACCCGACGACCTGCTATTGGTCTGCTGCAGCGAGTCGACGGTCTACGCCAGCACCGAGCCGCCCGTCACGACCCTCTCCCTCAAACCGCGCAGAATCGGCACAGCCGTCGTCCAGCTGCTGATCGACGCCATCGAGGGGGTCGAATCGGACCAACCGGTCGAGCAGGTGATACCGACGGAGCTGATCGTGCGGACCTCGTCGCAGCGCCGTGAGCCCCGTACGACCGTCAGTCCGCCCCGATCACCCGAGCAGGGTTGACTCCCGATGCGACAAGGGCGGGGCGAGCCCCGCCCAATTCGGGCGAAAACCGCGGTGAACTGGGCTCCTGTTCCGATTCACCACCCCTGGGTCATCACATGGCGCGATCCGCATTCCTATGATGGGCGGACGACACCGCGGGCCGCTGCGACCAGGCAGTCCGAACCGGTGCAGATGCGGCGCGATGGTGGTGGAGGGGTCGATGACTCAGGGGGCCGGTCAGGGACCCGAGGTGGTGCGGACGGCGACGTTGCGCGACTTCCGGGTACCCGGGTACGTCCACGAGACCGGTCCGTATGCGCAGGACACGCCTCAGGGCGAGGGCGCAGGACCCGTCGGGGAGACTGCGCGGTACGCGTCGGGAGAATCCTCGCCGTACGCGTCCGTGGAGTCTCCCGCGGAGTTTCCGGGAGAGTTCTCCGAGGGGTACACACCCACACAGCGCGATCTGCCAGTCATCAATCGGGGTGACACCCTCCAGGTCGCCGTCGACCCCGCCGGCACACCCGCCCCGGCACCCGGCACGGGCCCCGGCCCGCTGTACGTCGTCGGGGATGTGCACGGCTACCTCGACCAGCTCGTCGCCGCGCTCCAGGAGAAGGGCCTCGTCGACGCCGCGGGCAACTGGTCGGCCGGGACCTCGCGCCTGTGGTTCCTCGGGGACTTCACCGACCGCGGCCCGGACGGCATCGGCGTGATCGACCTCGTGATGCGGCTGTCCGCCGAGGCGGCCGCGGCCGGCGGCTACTGCAAGGCGCTCATGGGCAACCACGAGCTGCTGCTGCTCGGCGCCAGGCGATTCGGCGACACTCCCGTCAGCTCCGGCGCGGGTACCGCCACCTTCCAGGCCGCCTGGCTGCTCAACGGCGGCCAGAAGACAGACATGGACCGCCTCCAGGACCACCACCTGCAGTGGATGGCCCGCCTCGACGCCATGGAACAGGTCGACGGACACCTCCTGGTGCACTCCGACACCACCGCCTACCTCGACTACGGCGACTCCATCGAAGCGGTCAACGACACCGTCCGCGAAACCCTCACCCGCAACGACGCGGACGAGTGCTGGGACCTCTTCCGCAAGTTCACCCGGCGCTTCGCCTTCCGCGACGACGGCGCCGAGGCCGTCCACGAACTGCTCGACGCATACGGCGGCGCGCGCATCGTCCACGGTCACAGCCCCATTCCGTACCTGCTGGGCGAGGTCGGCCCGGAGGACGGCGACGCCGGCGCGGGCCCTGTGGTCGAAGGACCGCACCTCTACGCCGACGGGCTGGCCATCGCGATGGACGGCGGAGTGACCATGGCCGGAAAGCTGCTGGTCCAACAACTTCCGCTGGATATCTGAGCGTTCACCGGGCAGGCGTCTCCCGGGCGGACCACTCCAACCGGGGGCCAATTTCTGGAAACCCCCTGTCACGGCGTGCCGTCACCGCTCTACCATCGGCTTATCCGTAGCAGGCTCCCCTCCGTTTCTGCCCAACGGCTCGTCAGCGTGCGAGCCACCAGCCCTACGGAGCATCGGGGGATGCAGATGAACAGCGTTCCGCAGCACCTGCTGAGCGAGGACCGCCAGGAATACGAGCGGATCCTCGATGAGGCGCTGCGCTCCGCACCACACCGCCCGGAACTCGCCGCTGTCGGCCAGCGGCTCAACCTCGAACAACTGCGCACGATGGCGCTCAACGCCACAGCCCTCATCACGACGGCCGCGTCGGACGAGTACGCGCACTACGTGAAGGTCCGCGAGGAACTGCGCCGCCCGGCGCGGTCCACCCCGGCCATGAACGAGGAAGCCGGCTCCATGGAGCCTGGCACGACCGCGATGGGGCTCGCCGCCACCGTGGGGGAGGTCACCGAGACCGCCGGTGCCGGCGCGGTCGCCGTCGTCGCGGTGCTCGCCCCCGTCCTCGCCGGAACGGCCGCGGCGATCTTCCTGCTCGTGGGTTACGTCCTGAAGATGCTCGACCCCGAGCCGACCATCGCCAGGACTCTCCTGACCACTGGATGGGTCTTCGGCGCGGTCACGGCGGCCGCGATTCTGGTCGCCGCGGCCGGACTGCTGCTGACCGCACTGCGCAACAGCTCGTCCTCGCTCCAGGCCGGAGCGGGCGGCGAACTGACCGAACAGGTCATCCGGGCCAAGGAAGCCTGGCGCGATGCCCTGCTGGAGCGCGGCATCCTGCCGTTCCTCCGGGAAGCTCTCGCGGACCCGGGCTCGGCGGCGCTGGGCCGCCCCGCACCGGCTCCCAGCCGTATCCCCCACCTCGGCTACGACCGGCCGGGGTTCAGCAGCCCCGACGGCGGACCCGCGGCCGGCCCTCGCCCGAGCTTCTCCAGCCCGGACTTCTCCAGCCCGGACTTCGGGGGACCGGAACACCAGCCCGAGTGACCCGGTCGGCCGACGGCCGGGTTCAAGGGAGCAAAGGGGCCCGCGCGGGCGCGCGGGCCCGTACGGCCGTCACGGGTGCGGTCCTTGTACGGCCGCCACCGGTGCTGGCTTGTACGGCCGCCGCGAGTGCGGGCCTGCACAGCCGTGGTGGGGTGCGGTCCCGCGGGGGTCGTCCGCTGCCTTCGCGCCGTCTCAGATGATGCCCAGCCGTCGTGCCTCCCTCATCCACGACGGGAACTCGGACAGCAACCGGTCGTAGAGCTCCGGATCCGGTACGTCGCTGATGTCGTCGACCGCGAAGAAGCCCACGTTGTCGACGCGACGGCCCGGCAGTGTGTCGAACCGCTCCAGAACGCCGTAGTTGGAGCGCCCCAGTCCGACGAACTGCCAGAAGATCGGCTCGTCCACCGCCTCCCGCAGCTCCTTCTCGATCTCCTTGTTGCGGTGGACGCCGCCATCGGAGAAGAAGATCACCAGCGTGGGATCGGTGGCCGGGTGCTCGCGGACATAGGTCCGGACCTCGGCGATCACCTTCTGTTCCTCGTTCTGGATCCCGACCGCCCGCATGTCCACCTGGCCCGGCAGCATCCCTTTGCGCGGCTTCTTGCTCCGCCGGAACAAGGTCAGTTCACCGACCCGGACATGGTGCTCCAGCCACTCCGGCAGGTCCCCGACGGCAAGGTCGGGCAACCGGGCCGGGTTCGAGGCGAAGGTCCACGCCTGCATCTCTCCGTCGTCGTCCAACTGCGCGGCCACCGCGGCCATGCGCTCCACCACATCGGCCACGACACCCTTCGAATACAGGAACGCCATCGACCCGGAGGCGTCCAGGACCAGGATGACGCGGGCCATGACACCCACGGCCCCGTGCTTGCGCAGACTGACCGCCACCTGCTCCTTGCGCAGGGAGAGCCGCTTGCGCATGTCCACGGGCAACCGCTCCTCGCCCTTGACGAGACGAGGAGCCGAGCCGGCGACCGGGGCCGAGGGAGCCGTGGGGACGGGCGCGGTCGGAGGAGCGGGGGCTGATGGGGGCGTCGGTACGGTCGGGGGCGTCGGTCGGGATGGGGGCATCGACGGGGAAGAGGACATCGGTGCGGAAGGGGGCGTCACCGCGGGCCGGGGCGGAACGGCGGGCGGGGCTGCGGAAGGTGCCGCCGCCCCGGACGAGGTTCCACCGGAGCCCATGACTCCGGAGGCCGCGCCCTTGGAGCCCGTGCTCCCGGAAGCGCCCGGCTCCTCGTCCACACCGATCCCGAAGTCGGTGGCCAGGCCGGCGAGCCCGGAGGCGTACCCCTGGCCCACCGCGCGGAACTTCCACTGGCCGCCCCGCAGATACAGCTCACCCCCGATGAACGCCGTCTCCGTCGTCGCCTCCATCTCGAAAAGCGCCAGCTCCTGCCCGGTCGCGGCGTCGAGCAGCCTCAGCCGCAGACCCGACAACTGTCCGAAGGTGCCCCCGTCTGCGGAGGCGCCCAGGACGACCCGCTGGATCTCCGGCTCCAGAGCCCTCAGGTCCACCGCGACGGTGTCCGTAGTCCCGTCGCCCTCCCTCCGCTTCCCCAGGTGCCGCACGGCACCGGAGGCATGCCTCGGCTGGTTGTAGAAGACAAAGTCGCCGTCGTCCCGCACCCGTCCGTCCGCACGGAGCAGCAGGGCCGAGGCATCCGCGTCCGGCGCACCGGGGCCCCCGGACCAGCCGAGCACGACCTGCACCTCCTGAGCGGCAACGGGAAGGTTGGCGCCCTTGCTCATCGATGTCGGTGTCATGAGCCCAGTCTGCCTAGAGAACCCGGCACCGGAACCGACCGAACACCTGCGCACACACCGGACGGCCCCGAGCCCACCGCCCACGCCGCCCGCCCCGAAGCCGGCACACCCGGCAAACGGCTCCGAGCGCAGAGCACCGGACACAGGGCACCGGGCACCGGGCATCAGGCGCCGGGCATCAGGCACCGGCTCAGGGGGAGTCGGTCGAGTCCGTCGCGGCCCGTACGAACTCGCGAAGCCGCTCGGTGGTGTTGCCCTCCATCCACACCAGTCCCCTTTCGATCGGGCGCGCGTCGTGAAGGGGCACGTAGGCCACATCGGGCCGCGGGTAGTACTGGCGGGAGTGCTCTCCGACCGGGAGGACGCCTCTGCCCATCGCGACCAGAGTCAGCATTTCGGAGAACGACCCGCCGACCGGGCCCTTCGGAACGGGTCGGCCCGAAGGGGTGCGGTCCCGCTTGAAGCCCGCTGAGGTCACCTGTGGGTACTGCACCACGGGGTGTTCCGCGAGCACCTCCACGGACACCTGGACCTCGCCGGCCAGCGGATGCCCCGCCGCCACGGCCAGTACCCGTCTCTCCCGCAGCAGCGCGGGCCCGCAGGCCATTCCGTCGAAGGGGAACGAGGCGAGCAGGACGTCGATCGAACCGTCCAGCAGACTCGCCCGGGAGTTGGACAGCTGAACCTCCCGCACGTCGACCCGGCAGTCAGGGTGCCGCTCACCGAACAGGCCGACCGCTCTGAGCAGTGCGGGTGCCGTCCACTCGCCGAGGAAGGCGACCCGCAGTTCCCCGGTGACCCCACGACTGGCGTCGGCGGCCCTTCGCAGCGCCGCCTCCATCCCGGCGACCAACGGCATCAGATCGTCCGCCAGCTGTCGGCCGATCGGGGTGAGCGCGACGGACCGGCTGTTACGTTCGAACAGCGAGCCGCCGACTCTGCGTTCCAACTTCTTGATCACCTGGCTGACCCGCCCGGTCGTGATCAGCAACCGCTCGGCGGTCCGGCCGAAGTGCAGTTCCTCGGCCAGCGTCAGGAAGGTCTCCATCTCCAGTCGCTCCAACATGCAACCCCCGGCGTTAAATCTGGCTCAACGGTCGTACGTCGATCATGCCTTGATGGAGAGCTGTCCCGCGGCGGATCGTAGAAGGCGTCCACCCGGCCGTCGGAGACAACCCGACGAGTCCCCCGGACACCCGAGCGCACAGCGCGTCCGTGCTCGGCACCACCCACCACACCCCTTCTGAAACGGGACCCGCATGAACTCCTCAGGCATCACCGCCTACTTGAACGAACTCGAAGACCCACTGCGCGACATCGGCGAGAGGATCAGGCCTGTCATCGACTCGGCCCTCCCCGACGACTCCGGCGCGCTGTGGCACGGTCATCCCACCTGGAGCCTCGGAGAC
Organism: Streptomyces sp. NPDC005784; assembly: GCF_042871525.1. Classification (NCBI taxonomy): domain Bacteria; kingdom Bacillati; phylum Actinomycetota; class Actinomycetes; order Kitasatosporales; family Streptomycetaceae; genus Streptomyces; species Streptomyces sp. NPDC005784. The sequence goes on along the minus strand of NZ_JBIAIQ010000002.1, from coordinate 515,744 downwards.
AAGCCGGGTCAGACCCCGGTCTGCCTTCTCAAGGCCTACAAGTCCTACGTCACCTTCGGCCTCTAGCGCGGCCAGGAAGTGGCCGATCCATCGGGCCGACTGGTCTCCGGAGCCCGCCGGATGGCATCCGTGAAGCTCAGCCGTGCCGACGACGTCGACCCCGCCCTGTTCAGCGAGTGGCTCCGCCTCGCCGCCGCCCTGGAGGCGAAGTGACCCCCGTGCGCGTGAAGGCCCTCGACCATCTGGTCCTCAACGTCGAGGACGTCGAACGGTCCCTGGACTTCTACACCGGACTGCTCGGCCTGGCACCCGTACGCGTCGCCGAGTGGCGGGGCGGCCAGGTCCCGTTCCCGTCGGTGAGGGTCACCGAGGAAACCATCATCGATCTGGTCGCCCATGCCCGCGGGGAGTCCAACGTCGACCACATCTGTCTCACCGTGGAACCGCTGGACTGGGACGAGGTCATCGCGTCGGAATCCTTCACCGTGCTTCAGGGTCCCGTGGAACGCTTCGGCGCGCGGGGCACCGCCACCTCGGTCTACGTCCAGGATCCGGACGGCAACACGGTGGAACTGCGCTGGTACCCGCAGGACGTCGCGGCATGACCGGGCCGAGGACGACGGTCCGGGTGTCGGCCCCGGACCGCGTCCCTGTGGAGTGACTCAGTCGGCCAGCGGCAGGTACACGCGGTTGCCCGCCTCCGCGAACTCCCGGGACTTCTGAAGCATGCCCTCGGAGATCTCCGCCGCGGAGGCGCCGTCGGGCGCGTCACCGCCGAACCGCTCGTTGATGCTCTGGCTGATCTTCATCGAGCAGAACTTCGGCCCGCACATGGAGCAGAAGTGGGCCGTCTTGGCGGGTTCGGCCGGCAGCGTCTGGTCGTGGAACTCCCGTGCCGTGTCCGGGTCGAGAGCCAGGTTGAACTGGTCCTCCCACCGGAACTCGAAGCGGGCGTCGGAGAGCGCGTCATCCCAATCCTGTGCACCTGGGTGCCCCTTGGCGAGGTCGGCTGCGTGGGCGGCGATCTTGTAGGTGATGACGCCGGTCTTGACGTCGTCACGATCGGGCAGGCCCAAGTGCTCCTTGGGCGTGACATAGCAGAGCATGGCCGTGCCCCACCAGGCGATCATCGCGGCACCGATGCCGGAAGTGATGTGGTCGTACGCCGGCGCGACGTCCGTCGTCAGCGGACCGAGCGTATAGAACGGAGCTTCATCACAGATCTCCTGCTGAAGGTCGATGTTCTCCTTGATCTTGTGCATCGGGACATGTCCCGGGCCTTCGATCATCGTCTGTACTTGAAAACGCTTCGCGATCGTGTTGAGTTCCCCGAGCGTCCTCAACTCGGCGAATTGTGCTGCGTCGTTGGCGTCCGCGATGGAGCCGGGCCGCAGACCGTCGCCGAGCGAGTAGGTGACGTCGTACGCGGCGAGGATCTCGCAGAGATCCTCGAAGTGCTCGTACAGGAACGACTCCTTGTGGTGCGCGAGGCACCAGGCAGCCATGATCGAGCCACCGCGCGAGACGATGCCGGTCTTGCGGTTCGCGGTGAGCGGCACATACGCCAGGCGGACGCCCGCGTGGACCGTCATGTAGTCCACGCCCTGTTCGGCCTGTTCGATGACTGTGTCCTTGTAGATCTCCCAGGTCAGCTCCTCGGCGCGGCCGTCGACCTTCTCCAGCGCCTGGTAGAGCGGCACCGTGCCGATGGGAACGGGGGAGTTGCGCAGCACCCATTCGCGCGTGGTGTGGATGTTGCGTCCGGTCGACAGGTCCATGACCGTGTCGGCGCCCCAGCGGGTCGCCCAGGTCATCTTCTCGACCTCCTCCTCGATGGAGGAAGTGACCGCGGAATTGCCGATGTTGGCGTTGACCTTCACCAGGAACCGCTTGCCGATGATCATCGGCTCGATCTCCGGGTGGTTGACGTTCACGGGCAGCACCGCCCGACCGGCGGCGATCTCCTCCCGTACGACCTCGGGGTCGACGTTCTCGCGGACCGCCACGAACTCCATCTCGGGTGTGATCTCGCCGCGTCGGGCGTACGCGAGCTGGGTGACCGCCTGCCCGGCGCGCCCCCGGCGCGGCTGGCGCGGTCGCCCGGGAAAGACAGCGTCGAGGTTGCGCAGTCCCCCGCGCGGGGATGTGTGCTTGATCCCGTCGTCCTCGAGGCGGACGGGACGGCCCGCGTACTCCTCGGTGTCTCCGCGGGCAATGATCCAGCTCTCGCGCAGCGGCGCCAGCCCCCTGCGCACATCGGTGTCGACGGTCGGATCGGTGTACGGGCCGGAGGTGTCGTACAGCGTCACGGACTGACCGTTGGTGAGGTGCACCTGGCGAACCGGCACCCGCAGATCGGGACGCGTACCCCCGACGTATGCCTTGTGCCAGCCGATGGACTTCCCGGCCTCGCCGTTCGTGGACGGCGACGAAGCCCCGTCCGTCTGGCTGGAGGCAGGCGTGCGTACGTCCTTGTTGGTCATGAGACCTACTCCCTACGCCGGCATTACCCGGTAACAGGTTCAGCGGTCGACGCAGCAGCTTCCGTTCGTCGATGTTTCATGTGAAACATCGCGAAACGGAGGTCAGCGCCCTCTCAGCCCGGTGCTCCGAGCTCCCGCGTGTGCAAAGGTGCCTCCACGCTAGCGTCATATTTGGCATGGTGAACAGAGGGCCCTTGCCGTTCTTGCGATGATCGGGCGGTGACAACGACCCAGCAGCACCCGTTCCCGCCGTCCGAGCCGCCGCGGCGTCCGGGCTCCGACGACGGCCATGGGCATGGCTCCGGCAACGGACACGGCCATGGGCCGGGTGGTTCTGGTCCCGGACCGGGCAGTGAGCATCACGGTCCCGGCGGCGGGCACGGGCCCGGTCCCGCCGGTGAGCACGGCGGGGATTCGAGCGCCGGGCACGGGCACTCGCACAGCCACGGTCCCGCCGCGCCGGTCTCCAAGCACCTGCGCAAGGTCATCGCCGCGGTGCTGATCCCCTTCGCGGCCGCGGTCGCGGTGGGTCTCGTGGTGCTGTGGCCCGGCGGGGCCGCTTCCCACCAGCGCACCGGTGTCGGCTTCGACCGCCAGACTCAGCAGGCGACGGTCACCAGGATCGACCAGGTGGACTGCAAGTCCGTGAACGCCTCCGCGGAGACCCCGGCGGGCGACACCTCCACCGCCGAGGGATCCTCCGCTCAGAAGCGGGCGGCGGGTGAATGCAAGAAGGCGACGGTCCGGATCGACACCGGCAAGGACAAGGGCCGTACGTTCATCGAAATCGTTCAGCCGGATCAGTCACGGCAGTTGCGTCAGAGCGAGAAGGTCGTCGTCGCGTACGAGCCCTCCGCACCCAAGGACCTCCAGTACTCGGTCACGGACGCGAACCGGAAGCTGCCTCTGACGCTGCTCGCCGGGATCTTCGCCGTGGTCGTCGTGGTGATCGGCCGGATGCGCGGCGTCATGGCGCTGGTCGCCCTGGCCATCAGCTTCATGATCCTGAACTTCTTCATCCTGCCCGCGATCCTCCAGGGCTCGAACCCACTGCTCGTGGCCGTTGTCGGTTCCAGCGCGATCATGTTGATCGCGCTCTACATGTGCCACGGCCTGTCGGCCCGGACATCCGTGGCGGTGGTGGGCACCCTGCTCTCACTGGTGCTGATCGGCCTCCTCGGCTCGGTGTTCATCGACTGGGCCGTACTGACCGGCAACACCGACGACAGCACCGGTCTGATCCACGGTCTGTACCCGTCCATCGACATGAGCGGTCTGCTGCTGGCCGGAGTCATCATCGGCTCGCTCGGTGTCCTCGACGACGTGACGGTGACGCAGACTTCCGCGGTCTGGGAACTGCACGAGGCGAACCCCACGATGGGCTGGCGTGGCCTGTACCGCGCGGGCATCCGTATCGGCCGCGACCACATCGCGTCGGTCGTCAACACGCTCGTCCTGGCCTACGCGGGCGCCGCGCTGCCGCTGTTGCTGCTCTTCTCGATCGCGCAGAGCAGCGTGGGCACCGTCGCCAACAGCGAACTGGTCGCCGAGGAGATCGTGCGCACCCTGGTCGGATCGATCGGTCTGGTCGCCGCTGTGCCGGTGACGACCGCGCTGGCCGCCCTGGTGGTCGCCGCGGACCGTGAGGGGACCACGGCCGTCCCCGTGGAGCCCGCGGCCGCCAGGACTCCGGCACGGAGCGGGAAGGGACGCCGCCGCAAGCACTGAGCCGTCCGCCGGAAGCGCTGAAACCATCCTGCACGGACGCCCCTTGTGAGGAAGCGTTACTCCGCTCCGGGCTGCCGGGACTTCAGCCCGCGCTCTGCTCCTCCGCGAGGATGCGGTCGAGCGCTTCGTCGAGGGATGTGTCGAAACCCGCGAGGGAGCGCTCCTGCCCGAGCGGTACCAGCTTGTCCGTCCGGTCGAGAAACGCGACGAGCGGCGCGGCCCCGGACCGGAACAGTGCGTGATCGCCACCCACCTGAAGCCGGATCAGCACCTCGCCGAATTCCTCCGGGTCGGCCGGAGCGATGTGCACATCACCGTCACCGCACGGCCTGCCGACTCCGTCGATCAGCAGCTCCCGCCCGAACGCCCAGGTCACAGGCGCGTCGCCGGGCAAGTGGAAGGTCAGCCGCACGGCGTACGGATCACCGGTCTCGTACCGCAGCTCGACCGGAATGCGGAAGGACAGCTCCTCGGACACGAGGAAACTCATCATGACCTCTGCCTGCACCGACTCGCGCATCGCCTACCCCGTCGTTTGCCATCGACTGGCCAGGAATCGTCCCCCTGACACTGCTTGAAATCTTGCTCAACGTGCATGCCACATTACAAGGAGTGAGTTTTCAGATACTGATAGAGATGGCGAGTGTTCCTAGCAGCCTGCCGACTTCACTCTGCAACTTCCTTGCCGCGGGCAGCAGTCGGTCGACCTGGTGGGAAGGGAGGGAAAGGGCCACGGCCGCGGCCGAACTGCCCGCGGTGATCGGGATCGCGGCACAGACCGTGCCCAGCGCGTACTCCTGCCGCTCGGTCACCGGTTCCATCCGCCCCGTCCGTTCCAGGCGTCGCAGCAGACTGTCCTTGTCACGCACCGTGTACGGAGTGATCGGCTTCACCGGGTAGCGATCGAGGTGGTCACGCCGGGCCTGGTCGTCCAGCTGGGCCAGCAGACACTGGCCGATCGCGTGGGCGTGCCCGGTCTCACGGAAGTCGGCCCACTCCTCGACCGCGGGGTTAGCCGGGGTGTCGGCGACGCACATGACCTCGATCTCGCCGTCGCGGTAGACCGCGTAATACACGGGTACGCCGAGCGCATCGCGCCAGTGCGCGAGCGTGTCCCGCACCGTGCTGCGACGTTTCTGCTGGGCTCCGCTGCTGCTCAGCCGCTCGGCGGCCTCACCGAGGAAGAAAAGCCCTCTGTCGCGGCGCAGGTAGCCCTCGTGAACCAGGGTGCGCAGCAGGTGGTAGGCGGTCGGCAGCGCGAGTCCCGCCTCCCGGGCGAGCTGCTTGGCGGGGGCACCTTGCTCACGCGAGGCGACGGCCTCCAGCAGACGCATCGCCCGCTGGACCGAACTGATCAGGGTGGTGGGGTGAGAGTCCAGAGGGGCGGCCTCGGGCTCCGCGGGAGGGGTACGGGCGAGCCGTGCCGTCCCCGCGGCCGGGGAGGGCGAACCACGGGTCACCGACGGCCTGGTGTGCCCGGTGAGCCCGTCCGCCGCCGAGGTGCGCCGAGTGGGCGCCTCCGTCGGCGGAGGTCGCGGCGGCGCCGGCTCCCTGGGCGGAGCCGGCGAGGTGCGTGAAAGGGGCGGCTCCCCCGGTGAAGTGCGCGGCTGGACCGGTGGAACTCGTGCCGGCGCGGGCGTGCCCGATCGCCGGAAGGGTGGAGCGACTGATGGTGCGGGTGCGGTGTCAACCGTGGCCAAGGGGCACTCCGAAGCGCGAGGAGGACCGCCCGTGCGGGGAAACACGGGAGGGGGCTGTGCGCTGCCCGCGGGGGTCGACCCCGCGTCGAGTTCCGGACTCTAACCGCCAGTCACCGCTCGCATACGGCCTCGCGGGAAAACTTCCCCCGGCCGAGGGAACCTTGGGTTCCCTTTCCCCCTTCGCCGTTACCTGTCGCTCACCCTCTCGCGCCTCACCAGTCGCTGTGCGAGGAGGAACTCGACATGAACTTCCGCACGACGTAGATCAGCCCGCCGACCAGCGCGACGAAGACGAGCAGCTTGAAGAGCAGGCCGATGACGAAGCCGACGATGCTCGCTATCAGACTGCCGAACACCACCAGGGCGATGACCGGCACCGCGACCCACTTCACCCACCACGGCATACCGTTGAAGATCTCTCGCATCGCCCTGTCCTTACCTCTCCTCGCCCGTGGCCCCGACGCCGGGGCACTGATTCCGGGTTCTCTGATGTCTTGCATCCGATGCTAGGCCGGAGAGGGGGCCGTGCGGTGGCCTCGCATCCCTTGTCCTCCCCTGACCGTCCCCCTAGGGAACCCTGAGACGCGGGTCAGCTCTCGGGCGGAGAGAACACCACCAGGACCCGCAGATCCTCCGTGATGTGGTGGAACTTGTGGGCGACCCCCGCGGGAACGTAGACGACGCTGCCCCGTGCCACCTGAGTGGTCTCCAGGCCGACCGTGATCGACGCACGCCCGCTCACCACGAAGTACACCTCGTCCTGAGCGTGCGGCTTCTGCGGGTCGAGGCCGCCCGCGTCGAGCGCGTACAGCCCGACCGACATGTTCCGCTCACGCAGAAACTGCAGGTAGGCACCGTCGTTGGCGGCGCGTTCCGCCTCCAGTTCGTCCAGCCGGAATGCCTTCATCGCCCTCGTCCGCTCTTGTGCACCGCAGGCTGTGTCCACAGCCCCTTCTTGCCAGTCGATCTCTCTGCCACGATCAGACACATGAAGAATTTCGTAGTCAAGACACTCGCCAACGCGGGGGCCCTCGCCGTCGCCGTCTGGCTGCTCGACAAGATCACCCTGACGGGCGACAGCACGGGCAAGAAGATAGGCACGCTCCTCCTCGTCGCACTGGTCTTCGGACTGGTGAACGTCCTGGTCAAGCCGGTCGTGAAGGTACTGACCTTCCCGCTCTTCATCCTCACGCTCGGCCTGATCACGCTTTTGGTGAACGCCTTGATGCTGCTGCTCACCTCGTGGGTCGCCGACAAACTCGACCTGAGCTTCCACGTGGAGGGCTTCTGGACCGCCGTCCTGGGCGGCCTGATCATCTCCGTCGTCTCCTGGGCGCTCAATGTCGTCCTGCCCGACAACGACTGAGAGAGTCCCATGACCTACCGCGTCTGCTTCGTCTGCACCGGCAACATCTGCCGCTCGCCGATGGCCGAGTCCGTGTTCCGCGCCCAGGTGGCGGAAGCCGGACTCGGCGAGCTGGTCGAGGTCGACAGCGCGGGCACGGACGGCTGGCACGAGGGCGACGGCGCCGACGAGCGCACCGTCGCCGTGCTGGAAGCGGGCGGCTACGAGACCCACCACGCTGCCCGGCAGTTCCAGGCCGCGTGGTTCTCCCGGCTCGATCTCGTCATCGCCCTCGACACCGGCCATCTCAGGGCGCTGCGCCGCCTCGCGGCCAGTGCCGAGGACGCCGGGAAGGTCCGGCTGTTGCGCTCGTACGACCCGGCCGCGGGTGACGACCTGGACGTCCCCGATCCGTATTACGGACATATGGATGGCTTCGAGGAATGTCTTGAGATGGTGGAGGCGGCGAGCCCCGGTCTGCTCGCCGCGGTACGAGAGCAAGTGGGAGGACGAGCGGCATGACGTCAGGGGATTTCGTCACGGCGAACGGTGCGGGCACGGGCCCGGCGGGAGAGAGCGAGGGCACGCGGGCGACGGTGCCGGGCGACGGCACACGGGCGGTGCGTGCGGGGCTGCCCGAGCCCGTCAAGTACGAGCCGACTCTTCCCGGCCCGGTCTTCGCAGCGCACTTCCATCTGCCCGGTGAGCCCACCGGCCCGTACACCTACGGCCGCGACGAGAACCCGACCTGGACGCTCCTGGAGCGCGCCATCGGCGAGTTGGAGGCACCCGGGCAGGACTCCGTCGAAACGCTCTCCTTCCCCTCCGGCATGGCCGCCATCTCCGCGGTGCTCTTCTCCCAGCTGCGGGCCGGCGACATCGTCGTCCTGCCCGACGACGGCTATCAGGTGCTGCCGCTGGTGCGCGAGCAACTGACCGCGTACGGCATCGAAGTGCGCACCGCTCCCACCGCCGGCGATGCCCAGCTGGAGGTTCTCGACGGCGCGAAGCTGCTGTGGATCGAGACTCCGTCCAACCCGGGTCTCGACGTCTGCGACCTGCGACGCCTCGTCGCCGCCGCGCACAAGCAGGGCACGCTCGTCGCCGTGGACAACACCCTGGCCACCCCGCTCGGCCAGCGCCCGCTCGAGCTGGGCGCCGACTTCTCCGTGGCCAGCGGCACCAAGATGCTCACCGGACACGGCGACATCCTCCTGGGGTACGTCACCGGGCGGGACGCCACTCTGATGGCTCCCGTACGACGTTGGCGCAAGGTCGTCGGCGCCATCCCCGGCCCGATGGAGGCCTGGCTCGCCCACCGCTCGCTCGCCACGCTCCTCCTGAGGGCCGACCGGCAGACGGCCACCGCGAGGACGATCGCCGAGGTCCTCCGGGACCGGCCCGAGGTGACGGGGCTGCGCTACCCGGGGCTGCCCGACGACCCCTCGTACAAGATCGCGTCGCAGCAGATGCGTCGCTTCGGATGCGTGGTCTCCTTCACGCTGCCCTCCCGCGAGCGTGCCGAGCGTTTCCTCGACGCACTGCGCCTGGTGGACGACGCCACCAGCTTCGGCGGGGTGCGGTCCACCGCCGAGCGGCGCGGCCGGTGGGGCGGGGACTCGGTCCCGGAGGGCTTCATCCGCTTCTCCGCCGGCGCCGAGGACCCCGAGGACCTGGTGGCGGACGTGCTGCGGGCCCTCGACGCATCCGCGGAGTAGAACCGGCCATGGCGGCGGGATCAGTACCCCCGCTACGTATTACGGACGGTCCGAGCCTCCCCCCTCGTGGCTCGGACCGTCCCGGTTCCGCGCGCGAAGAACCGCGCGAACAAGGCTAGTTGACTCTGTGTCAGTGTCCAATCACAGTAGCGACAGAGACCTATCGACTTATTTATAGTTAGGGCTCGCGCGGGGGTGCTGAAAGGGGAGGGCACCATGGACTTGGCCTTGCTGCGCACGTTTGTGACTGTGCACCGGGCCGGTTCCTTCACTCGTGCCGCCGCGCTGCTCGGTCTGTCCCAGCCGGCCGTCACCTCACAGATCCGCACGCTGGAGCGCCAGTTGGGGCGGCCCCTCTTTCTGCGCCAGGCGCGCGGGGTGACCCCCACGACCATCGGCGACGAACTCGCCCACAAGGCGGCGCCGCATCTCGATGCCCTCGTGGAGATAGCCGAGACCGGCCTCGACGAGGACTCGTCCCTTCGCACACTGCATCTCGCGGGGCCACCGGAGTTCACCGCGGAACGCGCGTTGCCGGCTCTCACCGAGCTGACCGGCGACGACGGCCAGGGCTTCGCGCTGCGTGCCTCCTTCGGCAACGCGGAGGAGACCATGGAGGGGCTCGCCGCCGGACACCATGATCTGGCCATGACGACGGCCCAACCACGCGGTGCGCTTCTCACCGCGACTCCGCTCTGCGACGAGGAGCATGTCCTGGTCGCCGCTCCGCGCTGGGCCGCGGAAATCGGTCCGGGCAAACTCCGCCGCAAGGGCGCCCACGCACTCGAGGACTTCCCCATCGTCGAGGTCCACGAGTCACTGCCGCTCGTCGCCCGCTACTGGGCCTCGGTCTTCGACTGCCGCCCAGCCGCCTCCGGCACGGTTGTCGTCCCCGATCTGCGAGCGGTCCTCGCCTGCGCCACCGCGGGCGCCGGCCTCGCCGTCCTGCCCAGATATCTCTGCTCCGACGCCATCGAACGCGGAGACGTCGTGGCACTCCTCGACCCAGCGGTGCCCCCGTTGCGTACGTACTTCCTTGTCGTCCGGACCGGAACGCTGGCGATGCCGCACATCGCCCGAGCGTACGAATGGCTGCTGCGGGCGGCCGCCGACTGGAGCTGAGACCGGCGCGGACCGGGAACGGATACACCGGGCAGAAACGCCCGCTGCCGAGGCCCGAACGGCGGCGGTTCGGGCGAAGACCGTCCCCAGTTTTTCGGGGCCAGGAAGGGCTTCAGGACGTTTCACACGGAATCGCGGCCGAACGATGTTTCACGTGGAACCAGCCGGGCCACATTTCTCCCATGACCGTCCGACCCGTGGTCAAGCGCACCGCCCGCGCCGTTCTGCTCGATGGTGACGACCTGATCTTGATCAAGCGAACCAAGCCCGGCGTCGATCCCTACTGGCTCACACCGGGTGGCGGGGTCGAACCGGAGGACACGACTGTCGTCGAAGCACTCCATCGTGAGGTGCACGAGGAACTCGGCGCCAAGATCGTCGATGTGGTGCCCTGCTTCGTCGACACGGTCGAGCACATCGGCGACGACGGCGGCGCGACCGGTGTGAAGGTCCAGCATTTCTTCGTCTGCCGGCTGGAGTCCATGGACCCTGCCCTGCGGCACGGTCCCGAGGTGGACGAGCCGTGCGGTGAGTATGAGATCGTCCGCGTCCCGTTCACCCGGGTCGGGATCGCCTCCGTGCACCTCGTACCGCTTTCGCTGAGGCACTATCTCGACGGGAACATCGAGGGCGTACGGGCCATGCACGCACCCGACCTGGGCTGACGCGGAGCGAAGCCCCCGTAGGTCAGTCGCCTGTCACGACGAGTTCTTCCACCGAGTCATGACGGATGCGGTCCGCCGGGATGCCTATGTCCCTGAGTGCGTCGACGCCGCTGCGGATCATGCCGGGCGGCCCCGAGAGATACGCGTCGTACTCGTTCCAGGGCCCGTACTCGCGTACGACGTCCGGCAACTGGAGATGGGCCCGCCGGTCGACGACAGGGCGCACCGAGAGCCAGGGGTGGCTCCGCTGGAGCCGCAGCATGGTGTCGATGTCGTAGAGGTCGTGATCGGTGCGGGCTCCGTAGAAGACCTCGACGGGTCGGCGCTCCCCGTGTTCGGCGACGTCCTCGACCAGGGCCTTGATGGGTGCGATGCCGGTGCCGCCGCCCAGACAGAGCAGGCCGCTTTCGGTGGTGTGGTCGACGGTCATCGATCCGGACGGCGGCCCGAGCCGGATGACATCGCCGGGCCGGGCCCGGTGCACCAGCGCGTTGGAGACCCAGCCCGCCGGAACCGCCTTCACATGGAGCGTCAGCAGCCCGTCCGAGCGGGGCGCCGAGGCGAAGGAGTAGTGCCGCCAGATGCGTGGCCACCATGGTGTCTCCAGGCTTGTGTACTGCCCGGCGAGAAACGGGTACGGCTGGTCGGGCCGGACGGTGATGACCGCGACGTCCGGCGTCCTCAGGTCGTGGGAGACCACCTCGGCGAACCACCAGGCCGGGGCGCGCAACTCGTCGGCGGCAGCCGCGTCGATCATGACCTGGGAGATCGTCGTGTACGTGCGCACCCAGGCCGCTTCCGTCTCGGCGTCCCAGATCGCCGAGGCGTACCGGCCGAGCGAGCCGATGAGGCACTCACCGACGGCCGGATAGTGCTCGGGCCGGGTGCCGTACTTGCGGTGTCCCCGGCCGAGGTTCTGCAGATACGCGACGAGGACCTCGGTGTTGTCGATGTGCTCGGCCGCGGTCAGCAGTGCCTTGAGCAGCCGGTCCCGCTGGGTGTCCATCGCGGCGGGGAAAAGAGGGCGCAGTTCCGGGTGGCGCACGAAGAGCAGCGCGTAGAAGTAGGAGGTGACCTTGTCGGCGATGTGACCGACCTCGGCCATGGTCCGGCGGATCAGCACGGCGTCGGGTGACGCCTTGGGGGCGGGAGCGGGCTGTCGGCGCGTCACCAGCGGCTCGGAGCGGGCGTCAGGCGGAGGAGAACCATGGTGGGGCTGCGGGGACCCGTGCTCAGGCACGGAGGCCTGTGAGGGCCGCAGGGAGCCGAACTCCGGCTGCCCGGAGACCGATCGAGGTTGTACGGCTTCGTGGGCGGGCTCCGGCTCGAAATACCGCGTCTCGGACGGTGCCGGCGGAAGAAAGCGCCACTCGGGCGGTACCGGCCCGGCCGGCAGGGGTTCGGGAGGCCGTATTCCAGGGGGTGCGGCCTTGCGCGGGGGCATGTCCCGGGGTGTTGTCCCGCGAGTCCCCGTCTCGGTGGGGGCTGTCCCATGGGGCACCGGTGCTGCCTCACCAGGAGTCATCGGCGCTTCGGCGACCGAGGATATTCGTTCCTGCTCGGGTGTCTGTTGTCCGGCCTGCTCAAGGGTTCCCTGTCCGGAGGCCGCTTGCTCAGGGACGGCTTGGCCAGATTGCCCCTGCGCCGCGGCCGACCGGCCCACGGGGCGCAGCGCGGCCAGTCGGCGGCCGTCCGATGCCCCCTGGTCACCGCTGGGAGCCGACGGCTCATTGCGGGACGTGAACCAGCCGCCCCCGTCGTTGCCGCCTGAAGTGCCGTTGTCGGCCGACGTGGTGGTCGGAGCGTCCATGGTCTGCCTCGCCTCGAACATCTTTCGGTCGGTCTGCGCACCTCCTCGGTCGGAAGATGCCTACTTTCCCCCGCAGCCGGTCGCTCCCCTTCCCGGTTCAGTCCTCGTCGGCCCAATGCGGCCAGATTGCAGCCGGATACCCACCTCGTACGGGCGCGTGAGGCGAGAGTGCGTATTGGCCGCAACGCCCTCATCGAGCATCGCACTCCGGATCAACGCCCGGCCGCATAACGGAAAATGCGGGTTTTCGATCTTCCCCTCCCGTTACGCTTATTTGGCCTGCGTTGCCATTCGCCCGTACCACGCAGGACGTCCAGGGCGAGAGCCGGGGACCGGCTCAGCGAATGCCTCAATTACCGGGTGCGACATGCCAATTGATAGGCAGGACGCAGATCCCGTCCCAGGTAGGCCCGAGTGGCGAGGCTGCGCAGATGCCGGTCCGCATTGACCGCGACGGGCACCGGTACAGCGCGGAAAAGATCCTTGTCCGAGAGGGAGTCGCCATAGGCGACACAGTCGCTTCGAGCACAACGAGGGCGGCAGTGAGACGACGGCGCAGTAGTCGCCGTTTCGTCGGATCTCCCTCCAGACGTCTTCGATCCCTGACATCCATGGCGCACCGTCGAAAGCCGCCGTCGCATGCGCCTCGGTGAGTTCCGTCCAGAGATCATGCACCTGCCTCGCATACTCCGGTGGGCCTATGCACCCTGCGGAGATGGCCTTTCCGAGCGCCACGGTCTCGGCTTCCGGCCCAAGCTGCCGGGAAATCTCCAACGGCGCGGTACTGCCATGGAGCAACGTCCCGTCGAGATCGAAGAGATGAAGTCTTGCCATGTCCATCGAGGCTACTGCGGCAGCCGACGCTCAGTGGGCCGAGGTTTCACGTGAAACAGCCGTCCGCCCACTGCTGCCGAACATGGCCAAAAGTTGGCGGGACTGCCGGGAAAGCGTTGGACGGCAGGGGCTCGTGTCGGACAGCCTGACCTGCGTGTCGACACCTTCCCTCACCGCTCTGCCCGTTCGTCGTCTGACGCCTCGCGACCTCACCGCCTGCGCCGACTTGTCCCAGGACCGGGGCTGGCCCCGCGAGGAGCACAAGTGGGGTCTACTGCTCACCGCGGGGACCGGATACGGGATCGATGACCCCGTCGGCGGTCTCGTCGCCGCGTGTGTGGTGACCGAATACGGACCGCGCGAGCGTCCCGAACTGGGTGCGATCGGCATGGTCCTCGTCGCCGAGCGGCACGCCCGCCAAGGTGTCGGTCGCCGTCTGATGCGGCACATCGTCGAGGAGATGGGCACCACCCCGCTGACCCTGCACGCGACCGTGTACGGGCGGCCGCTCTACGAAGAGCTGGGATTCAAGGTCACCGGCAGGGCCGAGATGGTCCGTGGGTCGTTCGCTCCCGGCGGCACCGAGCCCGAGGTCTCCACCCGGCCGGCGACGGCGGAGGACCTCGCTCCCATCCTCCGGCTGGACGAAGAGATCTTCGGCACGGACCGCACCCACATGATCACGCGACTGCCCGCCTTCGCGGACCAGATGCGCGTGGCCGAGGAGAACGGCCGGATCATCGGCTACGCGGCCGCCTGGCCCAATATGACCAACCAGGTCGTGGGCCCCCTGATCGCCCGGGACACAGAGACGGCGAAAGCTCTGGTCTCCTCGCTCGCCGCCCACACCGACCGTCCACTGCGCACCGACGTCGACGTGCGCCACGAAGAGCTGCTGACCTGGCTGAAGGAACGCGGGCTGGCCCCCGTCGGCTTCAACGCGGTCATGACGTACGGGATCCCGGAACTGCCCGGTGACTGGACCCGCCGCTTCGCGCCGCTGACCGTGGCCGCAGGCTAGGGCTCCGCCGGCTCCACAGAAGAAGTGCCGGCACCCAAGAAACGTGGGAGGGGGACCGGCACTTCTGGACTGTCCTTCGCCTGACGGGCGCCGCGGCTGCCGGGCGTCAGACGAGCGATTCGACGGCGGCGACGGCGAAGCCGTGGTCCTGGTCGGGCATACCGCCACCGACTCCGATCGCGCCGATCAGACGGCCGTCGCGGTGGACCGGAACGCCGCCCGCGATGAACAGCAGCGGGCGGTCGAGCGCGGTGGGCAGGGTGTGGAAGAGGCCGCCGGGCTGCACCGCGTCGACGAGATCAGCGGTGGCCGAGTTCAGCTGGAGTGCTGTGTAGGCCTTGCGCGTGCTGGTCTCTCCCGAGATCAGCACGGCCTGGTCGTCGCGCCGGAAGGCGAGCAGGTGGCCGCCCGCGTCGAGGACGGTGGCGCTGATCCGGACGCTGGCTGCTTCGGCGGCCCGTCGGGCCGCGGTGACGAGAACCTCGGCGTCCTCGATGGTCAGGGGGGTAACGGCGGTGGTGGTGCTCATCAGGGTTCTCTCCTTGTGGGGGCGTGCTGTGTCGATCGGGGGACGTGCTGGATCGAGACGCTGCGGGAACCGGCCCTGGTCCCGCGACGGGCCCGATCCCGGTCAGTGGTGGACGGCGGTCCGCTGTTCGGCGGGGACACCCCCGGCGACCACGGCGCTGGGCAGAGCCGTGCGGCGCTCCAGAGCGGCCGACAGGAAGGCCAGGACGAGCGCACACGCGGCGAGAGCCGCACCGACCCAGTTGGGAGCGGTGTAGCCGAGACCGGCCGCGATGACGACGCCGCCGAGCCAGGCCGAGAGGGCATTGCCGAGGTTGAAGGCGCCGATGTTCACGGCCGAGGCCAGAGTGGGGGCACCGTGCGCCTGGTCGAGAACGCGCTTCTGCAGAGGAGGCACGGTCGCGAAGCCCAGACCTCCGATCAGGGCGATCGTGACGGCCGCCAGGATCTTGTTGTGGGCGGTGACGGTGAAGAGGGCGAGCACGACGGCGAGGCCGCCCAGAGACACGTACAGCATCGGCATCAGCGCGCGGTCGGCGAACTTGCCGCCGATCAGGTTCCCGCCGACCATTCCAAGGCCGAAGAGGACCAGCAACCAGGTCACGGATCCGTCGGCGAACCCGGCGACGTGCGTCATCATCGGCGCGATGTACGTGACGGCCGCGAAGACACCGCCGAAACCGAGCACGGTCATCGCCATCGCGAGCAGGACCTGGACGTTCTTGAAGGCGGCCAGCTCGTGGCGCAGATGCACACCCTCGGGCTTCGGCATCTCCGGGACCAGCTTGGCGATGCCCAGCAGTCCGATGACGCCGAGCGCGGCGACTCCCGCGAACGTGACTCGCCAGCCGGCGGACTGTCCGATCAGCGTGCCCAGCGGAACACCGATGACATTGGCGATCGTGAGCCCGCTGAACATCATCGCGATGGCGCCGGCCTTCTTCTCCGGTGCGACCAGCTCGGCGGCGGCCACCGACCCGATGCCGAAGAAGGCGCCGTGCGCGAGGGAGGCGACCACCCGGCCCGCGAACATCAGCCAGAAGACCGGAGCGACGGCGGAGATCAGATTGCCGAGGACGAACAGACCCATCAGCACCATGAGCATCCGCTTGCGGGACACCTTCGTGCCCAGCGCGGTCATGATCGGCGCCCCGATCACCACACCGAGGGCGTAGCCGGTCACCAGCAGTCCGGCCGTGGGGATGGAGACCCTGAAGTCCCCGGCGACCTCGGGCAGGACGCCCATGATCACGAATTCGGTCGTCCCGATTCCGAAGGCCCCGATCGCGAGGGCCAGAAGCGCGAGAGGCATGGTGGGATACACCTTCCAGAAGATTGCATGGGCGCTTTGCCTGCGTTCACAATAGTTGCAGACGCGGGCTACATGCAACAGCGGGCTATTGCGCCTGTGCTCTATCCTGGTTCTCAGCCACTCCGGGACGGAGGAAGAAGCCATGACAGCCACGGACCCCGCGCTCACCGCCCTCGCTCAGGGATGGTGCGCCCTCTCCTTGCTGCACGGGAGGATCGAGGCCCATATCGAGCGGGCGCTGCAGGCCAAGCACGGGCTCAGCGTGCGTGAGTACTCCCTGCTCGACGTACTCAGCCGACAGCACGACGACGACGGCGGTCATCTCCAGATGAAGCAGGTCGCGGACGCGGTCGTCCTCAGCCAGAGCGCCACCACGCGGCTGGTCACCCGTCTCGAGGACCGAGGCCTACTCGCCCGTTATCTCTGCCCGACCGACCGGCGCGGCATCTACACGAATGTCAGCGAGGCAGGGCTGAATCTCCTCGCCGAGGCGCGGCCCACCAATGACGCCGCCCTGCGCGAGGCGCTCGACGATGCGGCCGAGAACCCTGAGCTGGCACCGCTGGTCCGGGTCGTGGAGTCGGCGAGCGTGCCCGTGCTCCCCGTGCCCTCGTAGGGCGTGCCCTCGTAGGGTGTGGTCATGGCAGATCTTGAGATACGAGCCGCGGTCGCCGACGACGTGCCCGCCATTGTCGCGATGCTGGCCGACGACCCGCTGGGTGCCCAACGGGAATCACCCGACGATCTGACCCCGTACCTGGGCGCGCTGGAGCGTCTGAGCCGTGACCCGAACCAGCACCTGGTCGTCGCCGCACGCGAGGGCCGCGTTGTCGGCACCCTGCAGCTCACCGTGATTCCCGGACTGTCCCGCAAAGGGGCGACGCGCTCCGTCATCGAGGCCGTACGCATCCACGCCGACGAGCGCGGCAGTGGTCTCGGTACGGAGCTCATCGAGTGGGCGGTCGCGGAATCCCGCCGCCAGGAATGCCAATTGGTCCAGCTGACCTCCGACGCCTCCCGCACCGACGCCCATCGCTTCTACGAGCGGCTCGGCTTCGAGGCCTCACACGTCGGTTTCAAGCTCCCGCTCTGACGCGGACCGCGTTCGCTCCGCGCGGCGGGAGGCGGCCTGTTTCACGTGAAACAGGCCGCCTCCCGGTCCGGTGCCTCCTACTGAACTCCTCGCCACCCTTCGGCATCCACCCCACCGGGCACAGGAGCCTGCTCGTCGTACGGCTGCCGTGTGAACACGAACGAGCCGAGGTCCAGATGGCTCACAGCGCCGTCGGGCCGCCGTACGGGCCGCAGAAGCTCGCCCGCGTAGTAGCCGTCGAGCCCCGTCCACGTCCCGTCACCGTTCGCCCGGAAGCGGGCACCCCGGCCGACACCCGAGAGCGGACCCAGCACCAGCCCACCTCCGGCCGGCAACCGCAGCCCGAAGGCCTGAGTCCCCCAGTACCACTGACCCGCCAACTCCAGGACGCCCTGGTCGACTTCGGTCATCGGGCGCCAGGGTTCGGGAATCCGCGGTTCCGCCTCCGCGACGATCCGCACCAGATCGGCGGCCACGCTGAACACGGGCGGCCCCGAGGTGCAGTTGGACAACACCACCGCCGCCACGTCGTCCTCCACGCTGATCACCAATCCGGCGAGGAATCCCGGCAGGGAACCGGAGTGCCCGACCAGGGTTCGACCGTCACGGTGCACGATCTGCAGGGCGAGCCCGTAGGAGGACCCCGAAGCCAGCTCCGCGGTCTCGGGCGGCGCGGCAGGCGCGTGCATCTCCCTGACGGACTCCGCGCTCAGCACCCGATCGTCACCGTGGGCGAGAAAGACGGCGAAACGAGCCAAGTCCGCCGTGGTGGACCACAACTGCCCGGCCGGAGCCATCCGGCCCAGGTCCTCCGCGGGCTCGGGCATCATCGCGTCCGCCCAGGGGTGGACCGCCCATCCCCCCGCGTGCGGCGCCTGCGGGCGACCGCTCGTACGGGACAGGCCGAGCGGTTCGAGAACCTCGCGGCGCAGCACTTCCTCCCAGGGTGCGCCGCGCAATTCCTCGACGAGCGCTCCGAGCAACGTGTAGCCGGGGTTCGAGTAGTGGTGCCGGCGACCGACCGGATGACGAAAGGGCTGCTCGCCCAGCACGTCGGCCAGTTCGGGACGCAGCGAGCCGGGTGTGCGCTCCCACCACGGCGCGGGTGACTCGGCGGCCAACCCTCCGGTGTGGGCGAGCAGTTGAGAGATGGTGACCTCCCCCGCGCCGGTGCCGGGCACATGCTTCTCCAGCGGGTCTCCGAGATCCAGGACGCCCTCGTCGCGCAGCCGTAGCACGAGAACGGCGGTGAAGGTCTTGGTGATGGAGCCGATCCGGTACTGGACGTTCTCGTCCGGTCCGTGACCGTCCACCGAGGTCCGCGCCCCGTTCCATACCGCTTTTCCGCCCCGGACCACCGTCGCGACGAGCGACGGTGCCCGCCCCTCGCTCTGCGCGACGGCAATGCGGTGCAGCAGGGCCCGGCAGGTGCCGGGAAGCAGATCATCGTGGGGTGTCGTCATGGCACCAGTCCACCCGCCCGGACGCCGAACGTCGAGCGGATTGATCCGAAGCAGCCCCGCAGGGCGCCTGTAGGGTCTCGCCGCTCGTGATATGTCGACCTTGCGTGACCTGGGCGTTCTTGGCTGTCTCACGGCCTTGTCACCCATGATCAGTCTCAAATCCGTGGCATTTCCTCGCGAGGGCGAGGTCGAGATCAGGCGGCTTGTCCGAGTCGGCCGAGTACACCACGCTGAGCCCCGAGCACGAGGACTACCGGCGAGCCCAGATCGCGCACCGATGAGTTTCCCGCGTCGCGCTGGTCTATAGCCGGACACCCGCGAACGGAAGGCTGAGCCATGCGGAAACTGATCTACGGCATGAACCTGACCCTGGACGGCTACATCGCCACGGCCGGCGACGACATCGGCTGGAGCGGACCGCCGAGCGACGAGCTGTTCCAGTGGTGGCTCCACCACGAACAGGCGAGTGGCCTGTCGCTGTATGGGCGCAAGCTGTGGGAGGCGATGAGCTCCTACTGGCCGACCGGCGACCAGCAGCCCGACGCCACCCCGGCGGAGATCGAATTTGCCCGGAACTGGCGGGACACGCCGAAGGTGGTGTTCTCCTCGACGATCGACAAGGTCGACTGGAACACCCGCCTGGTCACCGGCGACGCGATCGCCGAGATCACCCGGCTCAAGGCCGAGGACGGCGGCCCGATGAACATCGGCGGCGCAACCCTCGCCGGGGCGGCCATGCGCGCCGGGCTGATCGACGAGTACGCGATCGCCGCCCATCCGGTCCTGGTGGGCAGCGGCACGCCGTTCTTCACCGCGCTGGACAACTGGGTGAACCTGAACCTGGTGGAGACGCGGACGCTTCCCGGCGGCGTGGTCCTGACCAGGTACGAGACGAGGCGCTGAGCAGCAGCACCCACGCGCTGGTCTCACGGTGATGCCGTATACGACATCGGTACGACACGGCCCGTGAGATTACGACATCAGCCGCGAGACCCTGCAACGGCGCCGGATCAGGTCTGTGCCATGTCCACGAAGCGCGAGTAGTGGCCCTGGAAGGCCACCGTGATCGTGGCCGTCGGGCCATTACGGTGCTTGCCGACGATGATGTCGGCCTCGCCGGCGCGGGGAGACTCCTTCTCGTACGCGTCCTCGCGGTGGAGCAGGATGACCATGTCCGCGTCCTGCTCGATCGATCCGGACTCACGCAGGTCGGAGACCATGGGCTTCTTGTCCGTGCGCTGCTCGGGGCCACGGTTGAGCTGCGACAGCGCGATCACCGGCAGTTCCAGCTCCTTGGCAAGCAGCTTCAGGTTTCGCGACATGTCGGATACCTCCTGCTGGCGGCTCTCGGAGCGCTTGCCGCCGGACTGCATCAGCTGCAGATAGTCGATGACGACGAGCTTCAGATCGGCGCGCTGCTTGAGGCGACGGCACTTGGCACGGATCTCCATCATCGACAGGTTCGGGGAGTCGTCGATGTAGAGCGGGGCGGCCGAGACGTCCGGCATACGGCGGGCGAGCCGCGTCCAGTCCTCGTCGGTCATGGTGCCGGACCGCATGTGGTGCAGGGCCACGCGCGCCTCGGCGGACAGCAGGCGCATCGCGATCTCGTTGCGGCCCATTTCGAGCGAGAAGATCACGCTGGGCATGTTGTGCTTGATCGAGCAGGCCCGGGCGAAGTCCAGGGCCAGCGTCGACTTACCCATGGCGGGACGAGCCGCGATGATGATCATCTGGCCGGGATGCAGGCCGTTGGTCAGCGAGTCGAGGTCGGTGAAGCCGGTCGGTACGCCGGTCATCTCCCCCGAGCGCGATCCGATCGCCTCGATCTCGTCGAGCGCACCCTCCATGATGTCGCCGAGCGGCAGATAGTCCTCGGTGGTCCGCTGCTCGGTTACCGCGTAGATCTCTGCCTGGGCGCTGTTGACGATCTCATCGACGTCACCGTCGGCCGCGTACCCCATCTGCGTGATGCGCGTGCCCGCCTCGACCAGGCGGCGCAGGACCGCGCGCTCGTGCACGATCTCCGCGTAGTACTCGGCGTTCGCAGCGGTCGGGACCGTCTGGACCAGCGTGTGCAGATACGGCGGGCCGCCGACCTTGGTGATCTCGCCGCGCTTGGTGAGCTCGGCCGCGACCGTGATGGGGTCGGCCGGCTCGCCCTTCGCGTACAGGTCGAGGATCGCGCCGTAGATGGTCTCGTGCGCAGGCCGGTAGAAGTCGTGGCCCTTGAGCACCTCGACAACGTCGGCGATGGCGTCCTTCGACAGGAGCATGCCACCGAGGACGGACTGCTCGGCGTCGAGGTCCTGCGGCGGTACCCGTTCGAAGGATGAACCGCTGCTTTCCCATGACCCGTTGTCCCGGTCGTGCTGCTCGTCGCGGCCTCGGCCACCGTTCCCACGCCGACGGGACGAGGGCAGACGATCACTGGGACCACTGTCCGCCCAGGGGTCGTCCAAGGGCTCGGAAATAGTCACCGAGCCACCTCCTCCCGTCCGCAGAGCGGACCTAGCAGTGCCTTCAATTTCTACGGCACGGCACTGACAAGTGAGCTGCCCAACTCCGGTTCTCACGCGTCGGTTTTGCATGCTTTCCGAGGACGGAGGAGAGAACGGGCGCCGCACCACCGTAGGCCCGCGGGCACCGTCAGCCAATCTGGTTATCCACAGGCCATGTGGACGACGGCCCCGATGCTGTGGAGAACTCCACGAAACCTGTGCACGACCCGGTGGACAGCCCTGTGAACAAGCCCTCAGCCCTTCTGGAAAATATGCCCTGACCTGGCATTTTCCCATCCACCGGCTGTGCAGAAGAAAAACTTTCCCAGTCGGATCAAGATCGCTGCAAACAGTGCGCCACGACACACCCCAGACGACAGAGAGTAAGGGTCCTTCGTACTTTGCATCTCTTACCTGTGGAAGATTAGATTGATGCTCATGACACAGGCTCCAGCGGCGCCCAGGGACACCCGACGCCGGCACGACCGAGAGATCGTCGCACTGGCCGTTCCGGCGTTCGGCGCACTCGTCGCCGAGCCTCTCTTCGTGCTGGCCGACAGCGCCATCGTCGGCCATCTCGGTACCGCGCAACTGGCCGGACTCGGCGTCGCCTCGGCTCTTCTCATGACAGCCGTCGGCGTCTTCGTCTTCCTCGCCTACGCCACTACGGCCGCAGTCGCCCGCCGAGTCGGCGCCGGCGATCTGCGAGCCGCGATCCGCCAGGGCATGGACGGCATCTGGCTCGCCCTGCTCATCGGTGCGGCCGTGATCGCCGTCGCCCTCCCCACCGCACCCTCCCTCATGGAGTTGTTCGGTGCCTCCGACACCGCCGCCCCGTACGCGACGACCTACCTGCGGATCTCGGTGTTCGGTATCCCCGCCATGCTCGTCGTGCTGGCCGCCACCGGAATACTGCGCGGACTCCAGGACACGAAGACCCCGCTGTACGTCGCCGTCGGAGGCTTCGTCACCAACGCGGTCCTCAACGTCGCCCTTGTCTACGGCGCCGGCCTCGGCATCGCCGGCTCCGCCTGGGGCACGGTCATCGCCCAGTGCGGCATGGCCGCCGTCTATATGTACGTAGTCATCCGCGGCGCCCGGCAACACGGCGCTTCCCTGCGACCGGACGCCACCGGCATACGGGCCTGCGCCCAGGCCGGCACCCCCCTGCTCGTCCGTACGTTGTCGCTCCGCGCGATCCTTCTGATCGCCACGGCTGTCGCCGCCCGGCTCGGGGACACCGACATGGCGGCGCACCAGATCATCCTGTCGCTGTGGAGCCTGCTCGCCTTCGCGCTCGACGCCATCGCCATCGCGGGACAGGCCATCATCGGCCGCTACCTCGGTGCGGACGATGCCCAGGGTGCCCGTGAGGCATGCCACCGCATGGTGCAGTGGGGTCTCGTCACCGGAGCCGTACTCGGTCTGCTGGTCATCGTGGCTCGCCCCCTGTTCCTTCCGCTGTTCAGCGGCGACTCGGGTGTGCAGGACGCGGCGCTGCCCGCTCTGGTGATGGTTGCTGTCTCCCAGCCGGTCTGCGGGATCGTCTTCGTCCTGGACGGCGTACTGATGGGCGCGGGGGACGGGCCGTACCTGGCCTGGGCCATGCTGCTCACGCTGGCGGTCTTCACCCCTGTCGCCCTGCTCGTTCCCCTTCTCGGTGGCGGGCTGACGGCGCTCTGGGGAGCGATGACGCTGATGATGACGACGCGGATGCTGACCCTGTGGCTGCGCTCTCGCTCGGGCCGCTGGGTCGTCACGGGGGCGACGCGCTGACATGGACCGGCCGTTTCATGGGAAACGAGGGTTTCACGTGAAACAACGAAGCGACGATCCCCGGCTTTCAAGGTGAACCGGCGCGAACACGCTCGGAAGAAGCAGGCTCAGGAGAAGCGGAAGGGCCGCACCCCGAGGGGTACGGCCCTTCTCTCAGCTATGCCGAGCGCTGCATTCAGGCAGCGACAACCTCGATGTTGACCTTGGCGGCAACCTCGGGGTGCAGACGCACGGACGTCTCGTGGGCGCCCAGGGTCTTGATGGGCGAGCCCAGCTCGATGCGGCGCTTGTCGACGTCGGGGCCACCGGAAGCCTTGATCGCCGAAGCGACGTCGGCCTGGGTGACGGAACCGAAGAGACGACCGGCGTCGCCGGAGCGAACGGCCAGACGGACCTTGACGCCTTCGAGGCGGGCCTTGATCTCGTTGGCCTGCTCGATGGTCGCGATCTCGTGGATCTTGCGAGCACGACGAATCTGCTCGACGTCCTTCTCGCCACCCTTGGTCCAGCGGATCGCAAAGTTCCGCGGGATCAGGTAGTTGCGAGCGTAACCGTCCTTGACGTCAACGACGTCGCCCGCGGCACCGAGGCCAGAGACCTCGTGGGTAAGGATGATCTTCATGTGTCGGTCACCCTTCCTTTATCGCGCGGTGGACGTGTAGGGCAGCAGCGCCATCTCACGGCTGTTCTTCACAGCCGTGGCGACGTCACGCTGGTGCTGCGTGCAGTTGCCGGTCACGCGGCGGGCACGGATCTTGCCGCGGTCGGAAATGAACTTCCGCAGCATGTTCGTGTCCTTGTAGTCCACGTACGTGACCTTGTCCTTGCAGAACGCGCAGACCTTCTTCTTCGGCTTGCGCACAGGCGGCTTCGCCATGGTGTATCTCCTGTGTGATCAAGAAGTGGGAGTACGGCCCACCCTCGGCCCTGAGGCCTAGAAGGGGGGCTCGTCCGAGTAGCCGCCGCCGGAACCGCCGGAACCGCCGGAACCGCCGGAGCTTCCGCCCCAGCCGCCACCGCCACCGCCGCCGCCGCCCTGGTTGCCACCGGCGGGAGCGCTGGTGGCCCAGGGGTCGTCGCCAGGAGCGGCGCCGCCCTGCGGAGCGCCGCCGGAGCTTCCGCCCCAGCTGCCGCCCTGCTGGCCGCCACCGCCGCCGTAACCGCCCTGGCCGCCCTGGCCGCCTCGGCCCGTGGTCTTGGTGACCTTGGCCGTGGCGTTCTTCAGGCTGGCGCCGACTTCCTCTACGTCCAGTTCGTAGACCGTGCGCTTGACGCCCTGGTTGTCCTCGTAGGACCGCTGCTTCAGGCGGCCCTGCACGATGACGCGCATGCCGCGCTGGAGCGACTCGGCGACGTTCTCCGCCGCCTGACGCCAGACCGAGCAGGTCAGGAACAGGCTTTCGCCGTCCTTCCACTCATTGGTCTGCCGGTCGAAGGTGCGGGGAGTGGACGCGACACGGAACTTCGCGACCGCCGCACCGGAAGGGGTGAAGCGCAGCTCGGGGTCGTCGACAAGATTGCCGACGACCGTGATGACGGTCTCGCCTGCCATGGGGGAACCTCTCGGCGGGTTTGCTGCTGGCTGCTGGTGCTGCTACTCGATGCCCGAGATCAGCTGAGCTGGAGAGCTCAGTGGGTCTCGGGACGGAGGACCTTGGTCCGGAGGACCGACTCGTTCAGGTTCATCTGGCGGTCGAGCTCCTTGACGACCGCAGGCTCGGCCTGCAGGTCGATGACCGAGTAGATG
Organism: Streptomyces sp. NPDC005784; assembly: GCF_042871525.1. Lineage (NCBI taxonomy): Bacteria > Bacillati > Actinomycetota > Actinomycetes > Kitasatosporales > Streptomycetaceae > Streptomyces > Streptomyces sp. NPDC005784. Next base: position 490,898 of record NZ_JBIAIQ010000002.1, on the reverse strand, counting down.
CCCTCGGGCTTCTTCTTGATCTCGTACGAGAGACGACGACGGCCCCAGGTGTCGACCTTCTCGACCTTTCCGCTGCCCTCACGGACGACGGAGAGGAAGTTCTCGATCAGGGGGGCGACAGCGCGCTCTTCCAGATCGGGGTCGAGGATGACCATCACTTCGTAGTGACGCATGTGGAACCCACCTCCTTTGGACTCAACGGCCACGGTCGTTCCGTGGCAGGAGGGTTGTGATGCGTACGCAACGGTATCGGCCGCCACTGACAATCGGGCCGCCGATCGGTGAACCGAGCGGCAATCCCTGTCGTGACCTGGCCATGAGCCTGGGCAGACACCGGTGCAGAGGGTACAGACTACCTGCACACCGGCTTCCGGTTGAAATCCGACCGGGTTGGCCGTCAATCTGTACACATCGGGTGTGTATGGCGCTACGATGCGCCGCCTTCCGCAGGAGGTGCCTTATGGCACAGGTATTGCGACCCAGCACCACCGGCTCACTCTTCGCCACGGACGGCAAGCCTCATCCGCTCCAGGACACCTTGCTCGTGGTGACTCTGGTGTGCGGAATCCTGGCCTTCGTCACGGCGATGTTCCACAGCCTGCATCTGCTCAGCTCCTGGGCCGGCCTCGTCGGGATCATCGCCGGTGCCTATGGCCAGTTCATCTCCGAGACGACCCGAGAGCGCTTCGGACTGATCGTGGGACTCGGTCTCTCGGGCGTCGGCTTCTACCTCGGGCTGGCCCACGGCGGCCTCTTCGGTGGTGTGATCTGAGTCGAACGTCCGTTTTCCCCTGACCTCGGGACGCTTCACGCCGCGTCGCCGGGGTCCAGGTTCCATACGGCCAGTCGGGGCGCTCGCAGGGCGCAGTAGGCTTCGGCGCGAGAGCCGGAGCCCCTGTACCCATGGGGACACACCAGCCCGAGGAGCGCCCCGAATGAGCCTGACCCTGAGGACCATCAGCCGAGAGCAGCATCTGGCATACATCCAGAGCCTGCCCGCGGCTAGTCACATGCAGGTCCCCGCCTGGGCAGACGTAAAGGCCGAGTGGCGCTCCGAGAACCTTGGATGGTTCGACGACAAGACCGGCCAGATGGTCGGCGCGGGCCTGGTGCTGTACCGCCAGTTGCCCAAGATCAAGCGCTACCTCGCCTATCTGCCCGAGGGTCCGGTCATCAACTGGTTCGCGCCGAACCTCGACGACTGGCTGCAGCCGATGCTCGCGCACCTCAAGCACCAGGGCGCTTTCTCGGTGAAGATGGGTCCGCCGGTGATCATCCGGCGCTGGGAAGCCACGTCCATCAAGGGCGGCATCCAGAACCCGGACGTGAAGCGCCTGCGCGACATCGAGGCCGACTTCATCGAACCGCGCGCCTTCGAGGTCGCCGACAAGCTGCGCCGCATGGGCTGGCAACAGGGCGAGGACGGCGGTGCCGGCTTCGGCGACGTCCAGCCCCGCTACGTCTTCCAGGTGCCGCTGGCCAATCGTTCCCTCGAAGAAGTCCACAGGAATTTCAACCAGCTGTGGCGCCGCAACATCAAGAAGGCCGAGAAGGCGGGCGTCGAGGTCGTCCAGGGCGGCTACCAGGACTTGGAGGAGTGGCAGCGGCTGTACGAGATCACGGCTGTGCGCGACCACTTCCGGCCCCGCCCGCTGTCGTACTTCCAGCGCATGTGGACGGCCCTCAACACCGAGGACCCCAACCGCATGCGGCTCTACTTCGCGCGTCACGACGGCGTGAACCTGTCGGCCGCGACCATGCTCGTCGTCGGCGGGCACGTCTGGTACTCCTACGGCGCCTCGGACAACATCGGACGCGAGGTCCGGCCCTCGAACGCGATGCAGTGGCGCATGCTGCGCGACTCGTACGCCCTGGGAGCCACGGTCTACGACCTGCGCGGCATCTCCGACTCGCTGGACGAGACCGATCACCTCTTCGGCCTGATCCAGTTCAAGGTGGGCACGGGCGGAGAGGCCGCCGAGTACCTCGGCGAGTGGGACTTCCCGCTCAACAAGCTGCTCCACAAGGCGCTCGACATCTACATGTCCCGCCGCTGAGCCGCCCCGAATCGCATGGCGGGCCGCTGAACCAGCCCGGCATCGCCCCATCGGTCCCGCGAATCAGCGACAATTCCTTTTCATACCTCTGATACACCGCAGCCACGAGAAAGGTTCCGGGACCGGCCATGGCGCTCACGCTCTACGTCGACACCGCGCGCTGGCGGGCACACCACAAGCAGGTGTCCGAGCAGTTTCCGGGGCTCGTCCCCGTCTGCAAGGGCAACGGCTACGGCTTCGGCCACGAACGGCTCGCGGACGAGGCCACTCGCCTGGGCTCGGACATCCTCGCCGTCGGCACCACGTACGAGGCCGCCCGGATCAAGGATTGGTTCGGCGGCGATCTGCTGGTCCTGACGCCGTTCAGGCGCGGCGAGGAGCCCGTACCGCTGCCCGACCGCGTCATCCGCTCCGTGTCGTCCATCGACGGCGTGTACGGCCTTGTGGGCGCCCGTGTCGTCATCGAGGTGATGTCCTCGATGAAGCGGCACGGCGTGAGCGAGCAGGACCTGCCGCATCTGCACTCCGCCATCGAGAACGTCCGGCTCGAGGGCTTCGCGATCCACCTGCCGCTGGACCGCACCGACGGCTCGGACGCCGTCGAGGAGGTCATCGGCTGGATGGACCGCCTCCGTGCGGCCCGCCTGCCCCTGCACACGATGTTCGTCAGCCACCTCAAGGCCGAGGAACTCGCGCGACTTCAGCAGCAGTTCCCGCAGACCCACTTCCGCGCCCGTATCGGCACGCGGCTGTGGCTGGGGGACCACGAGGCCACCGAGTACCGCGGGGCCGTCCTGGACGTCACCCGCGTCTACAAGGGCGACCGCTTCGGCTACCGGCAGCAGAAGGCGGCCTCGGACGGCTGGCTCGTCGTCGTGGCGGGCGGTACGTCGCACGGGGTGGGCCTGGAGGCCCCCAAGGCGCTGCACGGCGTCATGCCGCGCGCCAAGGGCGTCGCACGCGCCGGCCTCGCGACGGTCAACCGGAACCTTTCTCCGTTCGTCTGGGCGGGCAAGCAGCGCTGGTTCGCCGAGCCCCCGCACATGCAGGTCTCGATCCTCTTCGTGCCCTCCGACGCCTCGGAGCCGAAGGTCGGCGACGAACTGGTGGCCCATCTGCGGCACACCACCACGCAGTACGACCGCGTCGTCGAACGCTGACCCCCGGGTCCGACGCACTCCGGTCCAGCAGAAAGGCCGTACACGGTGTCCGTGTACGGCCTTTTGCGTGCCTTCTTCGAGCCCTGTTCGCTCAGAGCGAACGGTCTTCGGGTGCCGTGTCCCCGCCCCACTCGACCTGGGGCAGCCCGTCGAAGTGCGCGGCGTGCCGCGCCGGATGCGCGGCCGCGCCGAGAACGAAGACGTCCTCGGCGCCGTCCAGCAGCCCGCCCGACGGGTCGTCGTCCCCGGCTCGGCGCACCACGTCGCGATCCGGCATGAAGATGTCCCGCACGACCACCGCGCACAGGTACAGCGTCCCCAACAAGTGGACGGCGATGGCGACTTGATACCCGTCGGTCGGCAGGCCCTTGTGAGCGGCCCCGCTGGTCGTGTACGCGAGGTACATCCAGATACCCAGGAAGTACGTGACCTCGCACGCCTGCCAGATCAGGAAGTCCCGCCAGCGCGGCCGGGCCAGCACCGCGAGCGGGACGAGCCACAGCACGTACTGCGGCGAGTAGACCTTGTTCGTGAGGATGAAGGCCGCGACGATCAGGAAGGCGAGCTGAGCGAAGCGGGGGCGACGGGGGGCGGTGAGCGTGACGGCGCTCAGGCCCGCACAGATGATCAGCATCATGATCAGCGCCCAGGCGTTGGCCGTGTCGGGCGTGATCGCGATGTTCAGCCACTGCGAGATGAACAGGAAGACCGAACCGAAGTCGACGCCGCGGTCATGGCTGAAGCTGTAGAACTTCGCCCAGCCCTCGGGTGCGAGGTACATGACCGGAAGGTTCACGGCCAGCCAGGCACCGACGGCGCCGAGCAGCGCCGTGCCGAACTCGCGCCACTTGCCGGCCCGCCAGCACAGCAGGAAGAGCGGCCCGAGTACCAGGAACGGGTAGAACTTGGCGGCCGTGGCGAGCCCGATCAGGACACCGAAGGCCAGGACGCGGCCTCGCGACCACATGAGCATCGCGGCGGCCAGCAGGGCCACGGCAAGGAGATCCCAGTTGATCGTGGCGGTGAGCGCGAAGGCGGGCGCCAGGGCGACCAGGAGACCGTCCCAGGGGCGACGACGGTGGGTGCGTGCGGTGCATACGGCGATGATCGCCGCGCACACCATCAGCATCCCCGCATTGACCATCCAGTAGACCTGCTCCTGGTGCTGGATGCTCCCGCTGCCCGGAGTGAGCCAGGCCGCGACCTCCATGAACACACCGGTCAGCACCGGGTATTCGAGGTAGTCCATGTCGCCGGGGATCTTGTCGAAGTACGGCACAAGGCCGTCGGCGAAGCCCCGCCCCTGGTAGAGGTGCGGGATGTCCGAGTAGCACGCGTGCGTGTACTGCGAGCTGGCTCCGAAGAACCAGCCGCCGTCGTAGCAAGGCAGCTTCTGGACCATACCGAGGACGAACATTCCGATGGCCACCAGCGCGACGACCCGCACGGGCGTCCACCAGGACGTCCCGAGCAGGGCCCGCCGCCCGATAGGGCCGCCGATCAGCTCACTGCCGCCGGCGGCGACCTCGTCATCCTTGGTCGGCCGCACCAGCTCCGGCTCGTGCACGCTCGCTCGCGTCGTCTCTGCACTGGGCATGCCGCACATCCTGCCGTACGTGTCTAGGAATAGGCCGAGGGCCGCCCCACCTTGTCGGTGCGGCGGCCCTCGTTTCACGTGAAACGGTGTGTTTCACGTGAAACACACACGGAGACAGCTATCCGTTCGACCCTCCGAAGAGGCCTCCGCTGCTGTTGCCTCTACTGGTCGAGCTGCTGGTGGATTCCGACGGTGAGGCGCTCACCCCGCCGTCGGTGCCACCTGTACTGGTACCGCCCGTAGCGGTCCCACCGGTGTTGTTGCAGGTCCAGTCGAACTTCTTGCAGGTCTCGCTCGCCGAGGGCGAGGGAGACGTCAGGGTCTCACTGGGGGTCGGAGTCGGCGACGGGCTCGGCGACTCGCTCACCGTGGCCGACGGGCTCGGCGACGGGCTCGGAGTGTCGTTGAGGACCACGCCGATGTCCTCGGGCACCGGGAAGGACTCCGCCTTCTCCCCCTTGAGCGCGACCTCCATGTAGTCCCGCCAGATCTGGGACGGGAACGATGCACCGTGGATGGTCTTCTCGCCGCCCGTGCCGTACATCTGCAGGAACTCGCGATTCTTCTTGGTCTCGTCATCGTCCAGGCGGTACATACCGATCGCCGTGGACAGCTGCGGGGTGTACCCGACGAACCAAGCGGACTTGTTGCCGTCGGTGGTACCGGTCTTGCCGGCCACCTCACGGCCCTTCAGCTGAGCGTTGGTACCGGTGCCCTTCTCGACCACGGTCTTCAGGACGTCGGTGACGTTGTCGGCCACCGCCGGGGTGAAGGCCTCCACGGTCTTGGCGACACGGTCGTGCTGGAAGACGTTGCCCTCCGCGTTGGTCACCCGATCGACCGAGTACGGATCCCGCTGCTTGCCGCTGGCCGCGAAGGTGGCATACGCCCCGGCCATACGGATCGCACTCGGGGAGGAGGTACCGAGAGAGAACGACGGGAACCTGGCACTGGCGAGGCTCGACTCCTTGATGCCCGCGCTCAGGACGGCGTCCTTCACCTTGTCCAGGCCGACGTCCATGCCCAGCTGGACATAAGCGGAGTTGACGGACTCGCGCATAGCCTCACGCAGGTCGATCTTGTAGGAGGGCGGGTTGAGGGACTGATGGCCGTCGTTCTGCTGCAGCCACTCCTTGCCCTTGTCGTCCGTCCAGTCGGTTCCGTTGTAGTCCTTGATCTTGAGCCCGTTCTTGCCGCTGTACAGGCTCTTCGGCGAGACGATGGTGCGTTCGTCCTGCGCCTGGGACGGGCCACCCTTGGGATCCCTGGCACCCCAGGACATGGCGGCCGCCAGCACGAAGGGCTTGAACGTCGAACCCACCTGGGCACCGGTCTGGTCGGCGTTGTCGGTGAAGTGCTTGGTCGCGTCCACACCGCCGTAGATGGCCTCGATCGCACCGCTGTTCGGGTTGACGGACGCCCCGCCGAACTGGACGTACTTGTCATTCTTCGGACGCAGCTTGGGCTTGATGTTGGCCTTCTGCACCTTCTTCACCGCGGCCTCGAGCGCGTTGACCTTCGTCCTGTCGAAGGTCGTGTGGATCTGATACCCACCCTGCCGAAGCTTGGTCTCGGTGATCTTGGTCTTGTCGCTGTTCTTGATGAGGTACGTGTTGGCCAGGTCGACCAGATAGCCGACCTGCCCACTCAGCGCGGCGTTGGACCGCGGGGACTGGATCTTGGGGAACGTCTTGAACTCGCCCCGTCGCGCCTCGCTCAGACGGCCGTCCTTGACCTCTTGGTCGAGAATCCACCCCCAGCGGGCCACGGCGCGCTTGCGGTTGAGCTCAGGCGTGGCGTTTACCGGGTCGATCGACTGGGAGCCCGCGGGGTCGTAGTACGTGGCGCCCTTGAGCACCGCCGCCAGGAAGGCGCACTGGCTCGGGTCCAGCTTCGTGGCGTCCTTGTTGAAGTAGGCATGTGCCGCGGCCTGGATGCCGTAGGCGTTGCGCCCGTAGTACGCGGAGTTCAGGTAGCCGGCCATGATCTGGTCCTTGGGCAGTTTCGCCCCGACCTTGATGGAGACGAACAGCTCCCTGAGCTTTCGGGAGACCGTCTGCGACTGGTCCTGAAGCATCGCGTTCTTCACGTACTGCTGGGTGATGGTGGAGCCACCCTGCGTCTGGCCGCCCTTGGCCATGTTCACGAAGGCGCGGGCGATACCCATCGGGTCGACGCCGCTGTCGGTCTCGAACGTCTTGTTCTCGGCCGACATGACCGCCCACCGCATCTCCTTGGGGATCTGCGCGTAGCCGATGATCTGGCGGTTGGCCTCCCCACCCGTGGCGACCATCTCGCTGCCGTCGGCCCAGAAGTAGACGTTGTTCTGCGCCTTGGCGGTCTTGCCGATGTCCGGGATACCCACCAGGGCATATGCGACGCCCGCGGCCGCGACCATGCTGCCGCAGAAGCCGATGGACAGGCCCGTCACGAGCTTCCAGGACGGCACCCAACGCGCGGCGCCGTACTTACCGGCGCGCGGGTAGTCGATGATTCGTTTTCTGGCAGGCTCGGGAGCGCGGCCTCGGCCGCGGCCCGGGCCACCCGGGCCCGGGGGACCACCTCGTCGGCCGCCCCCTCCTCCGGGGCCGCCGTGACCCGCGCCGTCGGCGGCTCTGCGCCGGCCTCCGCCGCTTCCTCGCTGTGTGGCCCGGCGCGCCTCGGCACGGCTGCCGAACGGGCTCTCTTCACCCCCCGAGTCATAGGAATCGGAAGGAGAGCCGGTGGCGTCTCGCGGTGCCTCGCGGCGGCCTGCGGACGGGCCGGTCTGTGGCTGGCCGCGCCGGGCCGCGGCACGTCCGCCGCCCTGCGGCTGCGTCGGTTTGCGACGGTGCTCGCTCATCGAACGATTACTCCTCGGGCAGGCGCACCTTTGCGCGCCTGGAAACGGCGGCTGGTTTCCGGTCCCCCCGAAGTACGGATGCGGTCGATCGTGCATTCACCCGTACTGCACCAAAGACGTTGACGTTCTCAGACGTCACTCGGTTCCCGGTGGTGTCCATGCCGCACAGACTACGCACCGTCAAAACCCACCTAGCGCCGAAGTTCACCCCAAATCAGGCAACTTGCTTCGTATGAATCAGTAATGTGACGCCGTTCACTCCGCTCCCTCTTGTCGCATCCTCAGGGGCGTTCTATCGTGCTGATGTATCGACTCGATACATCAGCACGGCATAAAGACCGTGCCGACGAGGCAGCGACAGGGAGGAGGCGACGATGAGCCGGCGTTCCGGGATCCTCGAGTTCGCCGTACTCGGCCTGCTCCGCGAGTCCCCGATGCACGGCTATGAGCTGCGCAAACGACTCAATACGTCACTGGGTGTGTTCCGTGCCTTCAGCTACGGAACGCTCTACCCCTGCCTCAAGGCGCTGGTCGCCAACGGCTGGTTGATCGAGGAATCAGGATCCACGCCCGAAGACGCCCTGACGGCAACACTCGCAGGACGTCGCGCCAAGATCGTCTACCGATTGACGGCGGAAGGTAAGGATCACTTCGAGGAACTTCTCGCGCAGACGGGGCCCGACGCGTACGAGGACGAGCACTTCGCCGCTCGCTTCGCCTTCTTCGGGCAGACGTCACGCGACGTACGCATGCGCGTACTGGAGGGCCGTCGCAGCCGTCTGGAGGAGCGCCTCGAGAAGATGCGCGCCTCGCTGGTGCGCACCCGGGAGCGCCTCGACGACTACACGCTTGAGCTCCAGCGCCACGGAATGGAGTCCGTGGAGCGCGAAGTGCGCTGGCTGAACGAGCTCATCGAGAGCGAGCGGGCCGGACGGGACGTCAAGCGTCTCGCCACCGACGGCTCCGCTCAACAGGACAACACATCTGGAGAGACGGGCGGCCTGCCCCGGCACCGGGACAGCACCCGGCCGGATCCGTCCGACGACACCGCCACGTGAGGCCCATTCGGGGTTTCACCGATATACACAGGGAGCAACCGGAATGGGTTCGGTTCGCGTAGCCATCGTCGGCGTAGGCAACTGCGCCGCCTCGCTGGTTCAGGGCGTCGAGTACTACAAGGACGCCGACCCGGCGGCCAAGGTACCCGGCCTGATGCACGTCCAGTTCGGCGACTACCACGTCCGTGACATCGAGTTCGTCGCCGCGTTCGACGTCGACGCGAAGAAGGTCGGCCTCGACCTCTCCGACGCCATCGGTGCCAGCGAGAACAACACCATCAAGATCTGCGACGTCCCGAGCAAGGGCGTCACGGTCCAGCGCGGTCACACCCTGGACGGTCTCGGTAAGTACTACCGCATGACCATCGAGGAGTCCGCCGAGACCCCGGTCGACGTGGTCCAGGTTCTGAAGGACAAGCAGGTCGACGTCCTCATCTGCTACCTGCCCGTCGGTTCCGAGGCCGCGGCGAAGTTCTACGCCCAGTGCGCCATCGACGCCAAGGTCGCCTTCGTCAACGCCCTCCCGGTCTTCATCGCCGGCACCAAGGAGTGGGCGGACAAGTTCACCGAGGCCGGCGTCCCGATCGTCGGCGACGACATCAAGTCGCAGGTCGGCGCGACCATCACGCACCGCGTGATGGCGAAGCTGTTCGAGGACCGCGGTGTCCGTCTTGAGCGCACCATGCAGCTCAACGTCGGCGGCAACATGGACTTCAAGAACATGCTGGAGCGCGACCGCCTCGAGTCCAAGAAGATCTCGAAGACGCAGGCCGTCACCTCGCAGATCCCCGACCGCGACATGGGCGAGAAGAACGTCCACATCGGTCCTTCGGACTACGTGGCCTGGCTCGACGACCGCAAGTGGGCGTACGTCCGCCTCGAGGGCCGCGCCTTCGGCGACGTCCCGCTGAACCTGGAGTACAAGCTCGAGGTCTGGGACTCCCCGAACTCGGCCGGTGTCATCATCGACGCCCTGCGCGCCGCGAAGATCGCCAAGGACCGCGGTATCGGCGGCCCGATCCTCTCCGCGTCGAGCTACTTCATGAAGTCCCCGCCGGTCCAGTACTTCGACGACGAGGCCTTCGCCAACGTCGAGAAGTTCATCAAGGGCGAGGTCGAGCGCTAAAGCACAGTTTCGTGCTTGCTGTTGAGGGTCCCCGGGCTTACTGCCCGGGGACCCTCCTCGTATGTGAGGCTGTGCCCCATGGCCGTCGCACGTGACCTGCGCGTTCTCCTGCGCTTCCAGGGATTCAGACGCCTGCTCGGTGTACGGCTGCTGTCCCAGGGCGCCGACGGCGTCTATCAGGTCGCGCTGGCCACCTACGTGGTCTTCTCACCGGAGAAACAGACCTCGGCGGCCTCGATCGCCTCCGCGATGGCGGTGCTGCTCCTCCCGTACTCCCTCATCGGTCCTTTCGCGGGGGTCCTGCTGGACCGCTGGCGGCGTCGGCAGGTTTTTCTGTACGGCAACCTGCTGCGCACGGCGCTGGCGTGCGTGACGGCCGTCCTGATGCTGAGCCAGGTACCCGACTGGCTCTTCTACGCCTCCGCCCTCTCTGTCACCGCGGTCAACCGCTTCGTCCTGGCCGGGCTGTCGGCCGCGCTGCCCCGTGTCGTCGACCCGGACCGTCTGGTGCTGGCCAACTCGCTTTCACCGACCGCCGGAACGCTCGCGGCGACCATGGGCGGAGCTCTCGCGTTCGCCGTACGGCTGGTCTTCGCGGACTCCGACACGGCGGTGGTCCTCGTAGGAGCGGCGCTGTATCTGTGCGCGGCCCTCGCCTCGCTGCGCATCGCCCCGGAGCTCCTCGGACCCGACCAGGAACTGGGCCACCCCAGCTTGGCCACGGTCCTCGCCGGCACCGCACGAGGCCTTGCCGCGGGTGTACGGCACCTTGCGGAGCGCCCGCGGCGGGAGGCGGCCTGGGCTCTGCTGACGATGACGCTGATGCGCTTCTGCTACGGCGCCCTGACAGTCATGGTGCTGATGCTCTGCCGCTATGCGTGGTCGTCCGGCTCGGAGGACGGGCTCGCGCTCCTGGGACTGGCCGTGGGTGTCTCAGGGGCCGGCTTCTTCGTCGCGGCCGTGGTGACACCCTGGGCGGCCGGACAACTGGGCCCGGGCCGTTGGATCGCCGTCTGTGCCGGCGCCGCCGCGGTCCTGGTACCCGCCCTCTGTCTCCCGTTCACCCCCGCACCCACGCTGGTCGCCGCGTTCATGCTGGGCGTGACCACGCAGGGCGCGAAGATCGCCACGGACACGGTCGTGCAGTCCTCGGTCGACGACGGCTTCCGCGGCCGGATCTTCTCCCTCTACGACGTCCTGTTCAACGTCGCCTTCGTCGGAGCGGCAGCAATGGCCGCTCTCATGCTGCCTCCTGACGGACGATCGGTTTCCCTCGTCGTGACCGTGGCCGCGGTCTACGCATCCATTGCGGTCGCTATGACCCGCTTTGAACTTCAGTAAGTGTCACATCAGTGCCACAGAGCCACTTCTGGCCACTTCGTTGTCATAGGGCCCGATAGCTTACGTGCGTCTTATTTCACGTCACGCGCTTACGTTCCAGGGGGACCTCAGTGACAACTCCGCCGCCCCAGGGCCAGAACCCGTTCGCTCAGGGCCACCAGCCCTACGGCCAGCCGCCCCAGGGCCAGGCCCCGTACGGCCAGCAGCCTCCCCAGGGATACCCGCAGCAGCCGGGTCAGCCCGGGTTCCCGCAGCAGCCGACCGCCGGGTACGCCCCGGTCCCGCCGCAGCGCCCGAAGCGCGGCATCAAGCAGTACCTGCGCATCGGCATCGTGGTCTGTGCCGTCATAGCCGCCGGCGTGGGCTACCTTGCGAGCCGACACGACCCGGCCTCCGCCAAGGTCGGCGACTGCATGAGCATCGGCAACCCGGACAGCGCCACGAACCCGGACCTGAAGGTCGTGGACTGCGGCAGCTCCAAGGCAAAGTTCAAGGTTGCTCAGAAGAAGAGCGACAAGTCTGGCTGCGACCGCACCAAGTACGCCGAGTACACGCAGACGGGTAGCAGCGACTTCACCCTCTGCCTGTCGGAGTACTCCGCCAAGTAGGGACTCGACTGAGACGCGGAGGGGCGGTGTTTCACGTGAAACACCGCCCCTCCGCGGCTCCCCGGGGGGAGGTTGAAAGTTTAAAAAAAACCCGGCGG